>JACMJO010000178.1 GCA_014380605.1 Fimbriimonadaceae bacterium
GGCTCGCTCTGAACGAATTCACCCTCGATATCTCCGACGGCCGCCTAAACCCCGACCTATGCCTCCGAAGCGGTCAAGTCTTCCGCTGGCGCAAAGAGGAAGATGGTTCGTGGTTTGGAGTGGATGGATCGAACTGGTACCGCTTCCAGAGCCTCCCCATGCGAGGAACGAGTAGGGGGAGGGCAGGGTGGGGGTTCTCCGGAGGCTGAGACATACCCGTCACCCGGAGTCAATGTTCTGGAGCAAAATACATCTGATGATCGCAATCCTTGCCGCAATCTGTGCGATCCCGACCATTCCCGGAGTGGCGTTCAACTCGAAGCCGAACCGCGTGTTCGTGTTGGCGAGACCAACGGCAATTACCCTTGGTTGGAAGTTGACCCACGATGCCGTTACTGGTCTAACTGAAATAAACGGCAAGCCGATTCCCGTCGATCAGCCCAAGCTGTTCGATGGAGCCCTTCTTCTCGATGCCTCAGTCTTGCCGCCAGGCAGAGTGAAAGTCGAAGTCGGCAAACCCAGAGTGGTAGTGGATCTCGAGGATCAGAATCTGATCGCCCGCCAAGGCGACATCATTGTCATGTTCGCCAAGATCAGCAGTGGCCGGCAGTCAAAGGACACGCCGCCGGGAAGTTATCTTTCGGGCGAAAAGGAATCAATGCACATCTCCAGCATATATGGTTCCAAGATGCCATTCAGCGTGCACTTGAGAGGCAACTACTTCATCCATGGGTCCGACCAAACCCAAAGCGGCCCCGGAAGCCACGGTTGCATCAGACTTCCGATGTATAACGACGCCGCCCAATGGTTCTTCGATTGGGTGGCCCCCGGCACCCCTGTCAAGATACACGGCAAGCGTCCAAAACACCGTACAAAGTAAGTACGTTTACCCTGGGACGGATCGGTACACTCTAGCAAGTTGTCGACTGCCCTCTCTGATTCGATGGAGATTGCCGGCCCCCAACCGGATATAACCCATCGGCACATATTCCGGTTCTATCTGCCTCTAGCCCTGTCGTGGATTTTTATGGCGATCGAGTCTCCGATCGCTCTTAGCGTCATTTCGCGGATGTCCTCTGCGGAGATCAACCAGGCCGCTTTCCAGCCCTTAATGGCGTTGGCTCTCCTGATCGAAAGCCCAGTCATCGACCTCCTGACCACCGCCACGACCCTGGGAAAGGATCGACAGCATTACGAGCAACTAAGCCGCTTCGCATTCCGAATCATGATCTTCGTGACGATCGTCCATGCGCTCGTCACCGCGACACCCTTGTACTGGACCGTCACGCTCGATCTGATCAAGCTCCCTGTGCCGGTGGCAGAGGCGGCCAGAGCTGGATTGCTGATCATGATTCCCTGGAGCGCCTTCATCGGGTGGAGACGCTACTTGCAGGGTCTGATGATCCGTCACGGCCATACCCGGCTGATTGGCTATGGAACCGCAATCCGAATGGCGACTATGGCGATTACAGCCTACAGTTTATTTGCCCTAACGAGCCTCCCAAGCATCACGCTCGTTTCAATCGCCCTGCTGGCAAGCGTGGCCGCCGAAGCCTCCTTCGCCCACATTGCAAGCCGGGCCGTCATCCAAAACCACCTTGCTGTCGATGATGCGACCTTAAATCCGCTGACACAGCGATTCCTGGCTAGCTTTCACCTCCCCCTGACCGCAACGACGGTGGTTACCATTCTAAGCCAGCCCCTTGTATCGGCGGCGCTTGCCCGGTCTCCCCAAACGACGCTCGCCTTGGCCTCGTTCCAAGTGGCGAGTTCGATAATTTGGCTTCATCGAACGATCGTCTTTGCCCTGCCTGAGGTGATCATTACCCTCTACAAGCAAGGAGAGGTTGCCGCAAAGCTCCGACGATTCTGCCTCATCATCGGCCTCGGCACAACCGGCATTATGGCTCTCACCGCCGCTACCAATCTGGACTCCTGGATATTCAGGGAGTTGCTGGGTGTGGAATCCGAGGAGACGATCCGCATGGCCCATCTTTGCCTGGCTCTGAGTTGCTTATTACCCTTCTTCGGCGCGTTGCAAAGTTACCTTCGCGGCGTCCTTGCCGCCCACCACCTGACGGTTTCTAGGCTTGCCGCAATATTTGTGGCGCTTGCGTGCATGGTCGTCTCACTCGCCGTTGGGGTCGGCCTCCAGTGGCCTGGTGTCGTCACTGCAAGCATCGCTCTGACCCTGGCCCAAATCGCAGAGTTTGTGGTGCTGGCCCGTGCCTGGCGCGTCGGCCAAGCCCGCTTGGCCACCGCCTAGTCGAGCGGACGTCCTTCGGCTTGAACCCGGTACCCTGTATCTATGAAACTCTTGCTCGCAAAGCTGTGCGAATATGCGTGCAAGCTTGAAAACCAGCGGCACTGCATGGTGGGGATTTTCGACGATATCCGCCTCCCCGCCCTGCCCATCGATCATCCTGCCTTCTTCATCTGTGTTCAAGTCGAGTTCGACACCGACGAAGCCGGAACGGATTGGGTGATGGAAGCAGTTTTTTTAGACCCCGACGGCCGCCAGCAGTTCAGAGCCGAGCTTCACGGGCAGGTACCACCCCCTGACCCTTCCGCCATCCCAGTTAAGCTATTTGCAATCATCGGCGCACCCCCTTTCCGACTGGAACGAGGAGGAGACTACCGACTTGACGTTCTTGTCAATGGCCACGTGATCGGCGAAGAGCGGATTCCGGTTTTCGTTGTCGGTCGTTGAGTATTGTTTCACTCTACGAACGCTCCCAAACTGCCCTCAATCCCTTACAATAATCGCGTGTCAACGAAGACCATCGCTTCTCTATGCCTCCTCGCAGGCAGCGTCATCGCTTGGGGCCAAGCCTGCAAGCCTCCCGCCGAATCCGCCGTCGTCGCCTACCCATCGGGAACCATCCTGCCCGACATCGGCACCACCGACATGCCGGTCTCGACAAAGAACATCAAAGCTAAAGAGCTTGCCAAGCAGGGATTCGCTCTGATCCACTGCTATTGGCCAAACGAAGCCATTCGCTCCTTTCGCGACGCCACCAAACTAGACCCGACCTGTGCCATTGCCTGGTGCGGTCTCAACATCGCCCTTACCCAGCCTTGGTTTACACGATCCGATTTCAATGCCGAGGCCGAGTACGCGATCAAGAAAGCTATCGCAAATGTTGAATCAGCGTCCGAAGCCGAGCAGGATTTGATCCGAGCTTTCCGACTCCGCTCGATCGGCAAGGACGATCGCGGCTCTGAGTTCGAAAAGGCACTTCAGTCTCTTATTGATAAACACCCGAAACTAGATGAACCGAGGTTGCTTTGGGCAGGAATCCGTGCCCAGCTTTGTATGGGCGTTAACTACCTGCCCAACGGCGACCCGCGCACCGATCTGGAATTCGTTATCAAGCTTGTTGAGCCCGTCATTAAGCGCAACCCAAAAAGCGCGGGCGCCTTGCACTATTGGATCCATGCCTGCGAGCCAGCGACTCCCAAGCGAGCTGAGAAAGCCGCCGACGACCTTCAAAAAATCGCCAAAGGTAGCCCGCACATGGTCCACATGTCCGGCCACCTTTACAATCGGGTTGGCCGATACGAAGACGGCCAGAAGGTGTTCTCGCGAGCGAAAGCGATGGACGAGGAACTCGCGAAGAAGCTTAACGTGTCCCCCGGACAGGCCATCTGGCAGTACTACCACAACGTCTCTTTCCAGGTCATGAACATTCTCGAATTGGGAAGGATTGCCGAAGCCACCGAACTTGTCAAGATCGCAAAGGACGCGAAAGGAGACATTGCCGTTAGAGTCCGGGATTGGAAGAACGCCTACGACGCCAAGCGATCCGATCCCGACGGCCTTGCCAATAAGAATGTCTGTCTTGCCCGCCTCGACTTGGAAATGGGAAATGTTGCCGCCGCTCGGGCCAAGATCGACGAAGCCAAGAAGGAGATCGAGAAAGGGGAGCCTAAAGGTCGAAGCCGCACTTCCTATCGTCTACTGGCCACCGTTGTGAAAGAAACCGAAGGTCTGGTGCTATCCGCCGAAGGCAAAACCGACGAAGCAGTGAAGGCCCTTCAAGACTCCATCCGCGCCTTCCACACCGTCGAGTATGAGGAACCCGTTTTTCTTATCCAAATTCCATACGAAACCCTTGGTCAAATTCTTACCCACGGCAAGCGGTACGACGACGCTGTAAAGGCTTATGAAGACGGGCTCAAAGTTAGGCCAAACAGCGGCTGGCTTCTGTTCGGAATTGGCAAAGCCCACGAGGAGGCCGGACGCTCCAAGGATGCTGAGAAGGCTTATCAAAGATTCCTCAAAGCCTGGACAACCGCCGACCGAGATCGTCCTGAAATTAAGCACGCTGAGGAGTTCCTTGCGACCAGCAGGAAACCCAGGTAGATCAGCCTAATTGCAAGAACCTCCCGATAGTTAGCACTCCTGGTGGAATTGCTAGGCTAATCTATAAGCCAAGCGATGCCCGACAACGACGAGATCAAGGACCTGGCGAATCAGCAGTACTTCAAATTTGGCTCCGTCGAGCCGTCCCGAGAACTTGAGTTCGCCGCTACCGACAGCCCCAGCGCCCAGGACGACCTGCGCTTCGTTCGACCCTACTTCGTTGTTCCCATTTTAGATCGCGACGAATCCGAGGTCGACGCCGACGAAGCCCTTGCGGATGCAACCAGGAGAATTTCCGCGAAGCTGAAGGGCCTGGACAAGCCCGTCACCGACGTCTACATCGTCAGCCACGGCTGGCATCGCAATATCTACAGCGCAGTTGCCGCCTACGACCGACTTATGAGCCGGTTTGCGACTCTAGTAAGAAGGGGCCGCATCGACCCTGGGGAAGGTTGGAACCCACTTTTTCTCACCCTCCATTGGCATTCCGATCTCGGCAAGAACGACTGGGTGGACCAAGCCGGCCGTCGCGACAAAGCTAGCTTCCTTCGCAACGTTTTCGGCAGGCTAGAGCCAAGAGCGCTTGTCATCGATCCGGGCACCATGAAAACCCAGTTTGAGGAGCTCTTCGAGTTCTTCGTCAAAGTTTGCGCCCCGGAGATCGACCCCTTCGCCGAAGGCATCGAGAAAGACTCGAAACGACTAGGAAAGATCTTGGAGAACTACACCATCCAAGACGCCCGAACTGCCAATCACGAGGAAGTCATCTCCGCCGCTTGGACCTGTTACCACGAGGCCGAGATTACCAAAAGCGTAATGGAGCAGGATGAGGGCCCCGGCGAGTTCACTCGGCCTTTCGCATACCTTTCCGGCGTCCTCCGGATCATCGTTTCCGTCGTCGGCCTCACTGCCGTTCTAGGATTTGTTCTTCGCAACAAGTGGGTCGGAGATCGGTGGGAAGTCTTTGAAAACTGGGTTGAAGCCACCATCGCTGGGTTTTGGCCAGGCATCCTCAGTCTGGCAATTCCATGGAGGACCGCCGTTTTCGCTGGACTCTTCTATGTTTTGGCATGGATGGTGATCGGCGTCGTGACCATCCTTTACCGGGGCCGACAAGATGGGGAACCTTTAGACGTTGAACCCGGAATCGCCCTCGACCCTCGACGACGGCGTAAACGCCGTGCCAAGGGCCTCAAAACCAGCGGCACCATCGCTTGGGCAATGCTTCAGGTTGTGCATTCCATTCCGATCCTCGCTTATTGCCTCCTAACCCCGCTTTTCGCCTCCGCCTTCATCCAAGCCATTTTCGTGGCCATGATGCTGTACATCGCCCAAACGCATACCTGGGTTTATGCGATCGCCGTCGTTAGTCTCATGATGTTCGCCTTCTCCAGATTCCAATACCAGGAGAGATCAATGAAGGTGGGCGAGGGTGCCAACCGGGGCTTTGTTGCCAATACTTTCCGAGCCGTGGTTAGCCTGATTGGCCTAGTCCGCCGAATCTTGGTCCGACTCGCCCGATTCCCGATCAAGGCCATCTCAAACGTCGCCAGCTCCGACGACCGCGTGCTGCCCGTCTGGAAAGCCGTTGATAATCAGTTCGTCTTCTGGGACATGGTCAAGAAGGCCGTTGATTCCTCTGAGTGCGCCTCCGACTGGTTCAGCAAATTGGCCGATTCCCATCCCGACAAGCTCAACGAATCGACCAAAATCCACATCTTCGGCCACAGCCACGGCGGCCTACTCGTGATGAATCTGGGACGGCTCATGGCCTACCGTCGCACCGAAACCCAACCAACATTGCAAACCGTCAGCACCATTTGCGGCGCCTTCATGAGCGGATGGCTGCGCGGCGAACCGCAGTACATCGACCGGGTGAAAGGCTGCATAACCTGCGTCTACTCCCGATACGACGTCGCCAACTCCTTCTGGTACCCCCTCGCCAACCTCGGCCGAAAGGCAGCGGGCTATGTTGGACTCTGGCTGGGTAGTCCGCTGCCAGACACCCGAATTGGAGAGCCGCTCCCATTCGCTTCCATCGCCAGCACTCCGAACCTCGCTAAACGCGTTGTCAGCGTTGGCCAGAATCCAAAGACGACCAAGGTGTTGAACATCGACGGAAGCCGACTGATCTTTGAAGGTCCTGTGATTCCCCAAGGCTCCCACGGCGACATTTTCAAGGACGATATCGTCCAACTCCTTTGGTCCACAACGCAGTTCGAAAAGGACCGAGCCTCCATCCCGTAGCCACCCGCAATGAGCCATAGTTACACCCATGAGCTTCATCCTCGTCGCCGCCATCGCCTCCATGTCCGACGGCATCATTGCCCCCGGAGCCAAGCTAGAGCTCTTGGGCGACGGCTACTCCTTCACCGAGGGCCCTGCGACCGACAAAGACGGCAATGTCTACTTCACCGACCAGCCCAACGACCGCATCATGAAATGGTCCACGGACGGCAAAATCGTCGAGTGGATGAAGCCGTGCGGGCGTAGCAACGGAATGTACTTCGATGCCAAGGGCAACCTCATCGCCTGCGCCGACGACAAGAACGAACTCTGGTCTATCTCCCCCGATAAGAAGGTGACGGTTCTCGTCAAGGATTTCGATGCCAAGCTCCTCAACGGCCCCAACGACGTCTGGGTGCATCCGAACGGCGACATGTACTTCACCGACCCACTCTACGAGCGACCCTACTGGAGCCGAGAAAAGAAGCAACAGCAGACCGGACAAGGTGTGTACTTGCTCAGGAACGGCAAGGTGACTTCAGTCGACCAAGACTTGACGAAGTCGAACGGAATCATCGGGACCGCCGATGGCAAGACGCTTTATGTCGCCGACATCGGTGCGGACAAGACCTATCGGTACGACATCCAAAAGGACGCCACCCTCGCCAACAAGACCCTCTTCTGCAACATGGGCTCCGATGGCATGACCCTGGATAGTAAAGGCAACCTCTATCTAACCGGTAAGGGTGTGAACGTGTTTGATAAGGACGGTAAGCAGATCGAGCAGATCGATGTCCCCCAAGGCTGGACCGCCAACGTCACATTCGCTGGCAAGGACCGAAAGCTACTGTTCATCACCGCCGGAACTGGAGTCTATGGGCTAAAAATGGCAGTGAAGGGGCTGTAGCTCCCACAACTAAACCCCGGCTCCATACTCCACCAACTTCCGCACACTTCCCTTCCTGAACTGATAGACCGCCGCGCTTTGGCCCTCGTAGTAATCCGAACTGCCGACAACCTCAAACTTCCCGTCCCCGTCAAAGTCGGCAATCGCGCGCAACTGGTCCGCTCCGCCGAGGGCGCCGTCCTGCCGAGCGTCGTGGTGAGCGACCACCACCGTTATCGCCTTGCCATTCCTCACGCATCGAATCAAAATCGAGGTGTAGTCGGTCGGCTTGCCGTCCTCCATCGTACGGGGAACCATGTCCGCCAATGGTGCCGCCTCGATGACCACTTCCCGCACTCCATCGCCATCCAAGTCCACGCCGACCACCCTGTTGATCCGCGCCTTGGCCTGCCCCAGCCCCTTGGCGCGCAAGTGCGCCTGAACAACGTCCAGATACACCTTCGAACTTGGCGAGTAAACCTGGGTAGCCGGAAACTTTGGCGCCGTTCCCGACCAGAGCACCTTGTTCGACCACTCTTCCTTGATCGCGAACCAGCCCTCGGCGACGTCGGATTGCAGCTCCAGCCTGGGAATCGTAACCTTGCCCGTCGTGCCGCTAATTCCTAGCTCTGTGAACTGGATGTTCCTGAGTTTGCCAACTGGATCGCTTGGCTTGGAGACCAGGTTCTTCCACTTCCCATTCTCGAGCCTCGCAATCGCGAGCATATCGACCATCAGAAGGCCCTTGGCGGCAAGTGTTCCAGCAACTAGCGTAACGAGCACAAAGAGATGTTACACCTCTTTGGTCTGAAGATATGCCTCGATCTCCGCCGCAAGAGAAGCAAAGCAACCTGACTCTAGAGCCAGTTGCAAGTCCTCCTTTCCCTCTTCTTTACCGAGTCGCAATCCAATGTAGCCGCGAATAAGACAGGCATGTGGAGAATCAGGCGTTCCATAACCCCAATTGTCTTCATCCTCGTACATGCGCGTCCGTTCATAGGCAACATCAAGGTCGCCATACTTCTCGAACCAGGGCATGGCCTCGGCGGCAACTCGAATCTTAACCTCATTGAACATGAGGTCAAGACCAAACTTGTCAAGAGAAACGAACCATACATCTGGATTGGAGTCGGCCTGGAATAGACCTGGTGGGTTTATTGATTTCCGGAATTGACCGCAATATTCTGGTGGTCTCCCTTTCACAGTTTTTTGTCTATTCAGCAAAGAGTCGCAAGGGATGAATCGGAAGTAGATCGCTAAATTAATGGCGAAAGAAAACGTCGTTGTTTCAAGGTGGGAGGCCAAGTGGGCGCCCATCATCTGAAAGTTAACAATATCGATACGATCCGGAAGGCATCTCCACGCAGTCGTAGCAGTAGTATCAGTAAAGCCATCGGCTTTCAGAATTGGCCAAATCACTTGACGTATCTTGCGACTGACGAACTTGCGATCTACAAGGTCACTCATACCCTGGCCTATGTGCGATCTGCACATCAAACAACGACGCAAGCTCATGCGCCTTTAAGCTTCCAATCGACTCCAGCCGATTCACATAAGCCATAACGTCGACCCCATCCGGAAGACCAAGACCGCCGAGCATTCCAAACTTGTGGGCAAGGATTCCCTTCAAATCGGCGATCGAGTTTCGCGCATGCCCTGCCGGATACATCACTAAGCCCGAGTCGTATGTCTCGCCTCCGGAGGTCCCAATCCGGATCGAAGTCGGGATGCCGTCGGGATACTTAGCGTCGTACTCCGGCCCGCCATGAGTGAACTCGATCTTGTCCATCAACTCGCGCGTTGCCGGATTGAAAATGGCTGATTCAGACACCTGATAGTCGTATGGCGAAAGCATCAACCATTTCCAAATCTGATCCGTGCTCTCTAGCCCCTCCATGCGACCGTCCCGCGCCTTTCTCAGCAGGGTCGCGACGATATAGGCCATCGAATGGTCGGCGCTCTGTCTTGTTTTCGGCTCTTTCTTCATGGGATTGCCAATGATGCCGAAGGCCGGTTCGTACGCTACGATTTCTATGGTCTGAATATCGGCGCTCAGCAATTGGGGATTCTCCGAGATCAGGTTGATCGCCCCCTGCAATGCCCCCGCCGACTGGTGCTCGTACAGGCCCAGCTTGAAATGCATCCCCATGACGGCAAAGTCGTCGCCCGACATGCTCAGCACCAAGTCGAACGGCGAATCTCCAGCTTCTTTCCATCGCTCCGAACCCTCGGTGGTAGGCTCAAAGAAGCGGAAAATAGCCTCCGGATTTCGAAAGATGTCCTTCGGCCCGACAAATCCGATCATCGCTCGCTTCATGCAGAGGATCGCGGCCTCGGTCGAGATTCCCGCGCTCGCCCCTTTGGAATCGCTCAACTGCTTTCCGGCCCGAATCGCCCTCCAGGGAATGTAGTGGGCGACGAACATCCCGATCGCGCTCTCGATCTGCTCCGCCGTCGCGCCCATCAAAGCCCCGTAAGTTGCCGCCGAGCCGATCGCGCCGTGGACTACGTGGTCGATCTTGTAGGTTTTGAGGCTGAAAACCTCTGCCAGTCGCCCCCGAATCTCATCGAGGCAGACCATCCCCCGCAGCGCCGTAGTGCCTTCTAAGCCCCGTTGTTGGCACGCGGCAATGAC
>JACMJO010000179.1 GCA_014380605.1 Fimbriimonadaceae bacterium
AGATTGGCTTCTGACGCCGAAATCGAAACGCCGTACCTAGTCTCATCGGAATCTCCTTTCAGGATTCGATCAATTACGGGACGAACTTCCTTGTCCGTGAGAAGAGCGCGATCCTTGGTCGCGCTGATCTCTCGAACCGCTGCTTCCCCCTGGCCGAGACTATTGCGCGCCTCCAACATGGCCTTCCAGAGGGTCGTATCTCGAGGCCAAAGGAGTAGCGCTCGGGCACATATCTCGCTGACGATGTTAGTTCTGCGCAGCTTGAGGCCAAGTTCGGCCATCCTTATGCAGACGGTGTGAAAAGTATCAATTGGTTCCTTAAGGACTTCCAATGGCCAGCTTTCGAAACCCGATCCCCTTACGTTCCTGTAGAAGTAGCGATACGCCTCCTGAAGGCCATCGAACTCATCCTCCTCACGGCTCGTGTCACGCGATTCGTCCACCATTGCTCGAAAGACTCGGGCGTCGCATTCCACTACATCTGGGTGAAGGGTAAGGCCGTCTTGGCTCTCAACGATCGCGTTGGGCAGGAGCTGTCGCAACTTGGCAAGGGCCACGCGGAGGCGGTTATTCGCGACCTCGGCCTCGACACCGGGCCATAGTTCATGTACAACGGCTCGGCGGGAGACTGGTTGGGGCGCCTGAACCGCCAGGTAGGCAAGGATTTTAGCGTTGGAGCGGAGAGGTATCGAAGCGCCGTCCCGGAGATTGACCAGCTTGAACGGACCGAGAACCTCGATTCGAAACTCCACTACCGTTTAGGATACCGCTCGGCCCTGTCAATGGGGTTATCTCAGCCCTTCGATCAGCGATCCGTACCGCTCCTTGACCACCTTGCGCTTGACCTTCAAGGTCGGCGTGAGCTCGCCGGACTCGATGGTGAATGCTTTGTCGAGCAAAGCATGCTTCTTGACCATCTCGAAGTTGGCCAGAGTCTTGTTGATCCGGTCGATCTCCGACTTAATCAGGGCTTTGACCTCCGCATTCTCGGTTAGTTTGCCCAGGTCTTTACCTTCGAACTTTGCCGCGACTTGTTCGGCGTTAGGCACTATCAGGGCGACACAGTACTCCATACCATCCCCTAGGACCACCGCCTCCTGGATGTAAGGGGACGAACGCAGTTTGTTCTCGATGGGTTGGGGCGCGACGTTCTTTCCGTTGCCCAGGACAAGGAGGTCCTTTTTGCGATCGGTGATCTTGAGGAAGCCATCTTTGTATTCGCCAATGTCGCCGGTGTGGAACCATCCGTCGGCATCGATCGCTTGGGCGGTTTCCTGTGGCAAGTTCCAATAACCGACCATCCGGGCATCGCCTTTGAAGAGGATCTCGCCATCTTCTGCGATATTGAGTTCGACGCCTTCAAAAACTTCTCCTACGGTGTCGTACCGATTCCGATCCGGGTGGTTGATGCAGACGCCGGAATAAGTCTCGGTCAGCCCATAGCCTTGCAGGACCGGCAAGCGAAACGCGCCGTAGAACTCGGCCACATGAGCGGGCAGAGCTGCTCCGCCTGCCGCAAACAGCCTCAGTTTGCCGCCGAGACGGGCTCGTATCTTATCGCCTACCAGCTTATCGGTAAGCCAGAACAGGGGCGCAAACTCCCCTCGGAACCGCTTGCTTCCTTGAGCTAGGCCCCAATGGAACATCTTCTGTTGGAGCGGCTTCTGCTTTTTCAAGCCGTCGAGAATTTTGTCCATCATAGACTCTAGGAACCGCGGGACCACGAGCATGACGGTGGGTTGACCCTTCTGAATATCGTTGGCGAGCGTCATCAAGCTCTTGGAATAGATAATCGTCGCTCCGATCGAGATCGGAAGAAGCTGGCCGTCGGTGCGTTCAAATACATGCGACATCGGAAGGAAGCACAGGAACCGATCGACCTCCGTCACGGGAAACTGCTTGGGAATGACAGCGAACAACGAGACAAATCCCCGATGGGCAAGCATTGCGCCCTTCGGTAAGCCGGTGGTTCCGCTGGTGTAGATGATGGTTGCCAAGTCATCGGGGCCAATCGCGTCGATGCCTTGCTCCCATGCTGTGGCATCGATTGGCGTGGATTTCTTATTAGCAAGATCGGACACACTGCCTTCCCCCTTTAGCTGGAGAACCTGAACCTCTGCCAATCCTTCAAGCTTCTTTGACTGTGAAGCGTCGCCCGCAATCGCAATCTTGGCTCCACAGTCTTGAACGATGTATTGAGCTTGGTCTGGAGGGAGTGTAGGGTAGATGGGAACGACTATGACGCCAAGGGTTTGGCATGCCCAATCCACGAGCGCCCACTCGACGCAGTTCTCGCTGAGAATGACCAAGCGGTCGCCCTTCACCACGCCAAGGGACGCGACGACTCCCGCATAGTCCCTGACCTTGGGATAGAGGTCGCGATACTTGATCTCGTCGAACCCCTCCTTGGTAGGAACAAGCATCGCCGTACGTTCGGCAAACCGTTGGCAAGAAGCGCGCAGCATTGCGCCAAGAGACCGATGTTCCATAGACTCCCCAGATTGTATAGCTATTGCGTCGGGAAGCACAGGGTAGGTCGCAATAAACTCAGGCCGGATTTCTCAAGGATTCCAAAATGGACATGGCATACGCCTTGTCCAAGGCATCGTTATTGACCTCGCATCGGGCGCTCAGCAGACATCCTGGACACCCTTCAAGGCATGGACAACTCTTTAAGACCTGCAATGCGCCTTGCGTCCAGCCGGAAAAAGATTCGAAAAGCTTCTCGCAAAGTCCAACCCCTCCTGGCGTCTGGTCATAGACAAACACGGCCAGGCCCAAGCAATCCGGGTGGAAGGCGTACCAGGAGCTTCCCAGATCGCCCCGATCACAGCCGGCAAGAAGCGGGGCCAAGGCCATAAGCGCATGCTCCGCGCCATGGACTCCTCCTAGGTGGCGGGCCAGGTCGTCGCCTGGGAGCGCACTTGGCAGGGTGGCTACAACGGCAAGAGTGTCATACGTCTCCGGGGGTAAGTCCAGATCCTCCATCCCGAGCATCGAGTCGCCGTCAAGCGCCTTCCTCTTGAATCCGATGACGATCGACGTGACTTTCACTCCGCTCAGGGAAGCGACTCCATTCCTTCTCAATAGCACCTGTGGCTCGACTGCGGTTTGAACGATCGCCTGGGTGTAATAGTTGGCTTCGAGGGGTTCAAGGTGGGCAACTCCGACGTCCAGGTCCAGCTCTAAGCTGATGTAGGTCGCGCCGCGATGCAAGTAGATCGCTCCTTCATGCGCATTCTGCATCGCCCGCCATCTTTCCATGGTGCCTAGTTCGACCCCGTTGTGAAGAAGTACGACCTGTTCCCCTCGCGAACCCCGGATGTTTACCTTTGGAGCTGGCGGCTCATGGGAAGGATAGAAGAACATGCCGTTACGAAACGAAAGCTCGCCACTCCGATCCATCGTTTCGGCCAGTTCTAACGCCGTGGGATCAAAGCTTTCCAACTCGGTAGGACTGAGGGGACGTTCGTGAGCGGCGCAGAGGAGTTGCTGAGAGAGGATTTGTGGATTGCCTGGATTGATTGTGACGCTCTCGTTCCTCGCATCGAGCAAAGTCTCGGGTTGGCGGATGAGGAACTGCTCGAGCGGGTCGTTCTGGGCGACCATTATGGCAAGACCATCGTGGACTCCTCGTCCCGCTCGCCCGGATTGTTGGAAGAAGCTGGCGATGGAGCCGGGATAGCCATTCATCACGACGGCATCGAGACCGCCAATGTCCACTCCAAGCTCCATGGCGTTGGTCGCGCTCAGACCAAGGAGTTGGCCCTTGAAGACAGATTGCTCGATCTGGCGACGCTCCTTGGGCGTGTAACCTGCCCGGTAGCTCTCGATCTTCTTTGGATCGACTTGTCCGCTTTTCGACAGTTTCTCGCGTGTGTACTTGAGAACGAGCTCAGCGGAGACTCTTGCTCGGCTAAACGCCAGTGTGCGCTGCCCCAATTCGGCCAGCATGGCAATAAGGTCGGCACTGACCAGGTTTGTGCTTAACCGCTGGCCACTTCCCAGATCGGGTGGATTCCAGAATACAAAGGTCCGCTTTCCCTTCGGCGACCCGTCGGCGTCGATGAGGGTGGGTTTTCGGCCCGTCAACCTTTCGAAGAGCTCGGTTGGGTTTCCGATCGTAGCGCTGCAAGCGATGATCTGCGGCCTTGACCGGTGCCACTCGCATATACGCAGCAGCCGCCGGAGGACGCTGGCGACATTAGACCCGAAGACGCCTCGATACACGTGCATCTCGTCTATGACAATCAGCCTGAGCGATTTGAAAAACTTCGTCCACAGCTCGTGCCCAGGCAAGATTCCGATGTGGAGCATGTCGGGGTTGGTGAGCACAATATGCGCGAGGCGGCGGAGTGAGGACCGCTGGCTTGGCGGGGTATCTCCATCATAGGTTCCCGCCCGCACCGATGCAGGTATCAGCTTTTCTAGCCGCCCCAATTGGTCTTGGGCCAGGGCTTTCGTTGGAAACAGGTAGAGCATCCTTGCGGCGGGCTCGGAGAGGCTGAATTGGATGGCGGGCAGATTGTAGCAAAGCGTCTTTCCACTGTTCGTGCCGGTGACGATGACGAGATCCTTGCCCTCCATCGCCGCATCGTATGCCTGAGCCTGGTGTGAGAAGAGTCGATCAAGCCCTTGATGCTCAAGCCGATCCTTAAGGCTGGCATGCATCGGAGAAGCGATGTCGCCATACCTAGCCTCCCTTGAAGGCATCTCCTCGACATGGACGATCTGGTCCCTTAGAGCTTCGTCATGCAGGAGTTGGAGCCATCCGTCAGGGCTACTCTTCGTCTTCTTCTCGTTCGTCGGGGGCATCCTCAACGTAGTCAGGATTCTCGATGACCTTCACTTTCTTTCGCTGAACGATCTTGACCGCCCAAACGCTGATCATGAAAAGTATCGATAGCGGAATCGCCATCATGAGCATGGTCAGGGGGTCGTTACTGGGAGTGAGGATTGCAGAGAGGAAGAAGACGAAAACGGTGCCATGTCGCCAGTGCTTGGCTAGCGTTTGCGCACTTAACAGACCGATGGCTCCTAATCCGTACACGATCACTGGAAGCTGGAAGCCGATGCCAAAAGCAAGCATGATCTTGACCATGAACAAGACCATGGAGCCCGGCTGTTGGTTAAGGACTGCGCCTGGGAAGTTGTCCAGGTAGCTCACAAACCACGCAACTGCTGCGGGGAGGCAGAACCAGCAAAAGGCCACTCCGGTGAAGAACAAGAGGATGGAAACAGGCGCAAGCCTCTTCAAAGGTCGCTTCTCGGTTTCCCGCAGACCGGGCGCTACAAAACCCCACAGCTGGGTCAATACAAACGGCAGAGCCAGCACCAATCCAATGATGAAGCTGAACTGCATCTGGAAGATGAACATCTGCGTGAAGTGGGTGAAGGCCTCCTTATAGCGGTCGGGATCGATACCCGCATTTCGGATGCCTACCGCGGCCACGTTATTGAAGGTGTCGTAAACGGGCTTCTGCAGGAACCAGCCGATCACCCAACCGCCTACAATTAACTGGATAATCCTTACAAGTCGGGTACGGAGTTCCTCCAAGTGCTCGACCAAAGTAGCACGAAACTCCTCTGGTTCCCCAGAGGAGTCTCGTTTAGTCAAGCGAGGTTGAGCGCTCAACGCGTCTCCTGCTTACTTCTCAAGCGTAAAGATAGTCTGCTGTCGGATTCGAAGATATTGCACCTGCGGGGTTCCTTGGCCAGCACCTCGCCCGCCACCGGGAGCTCCAAAGCCTCCTGGAGGGCCAAAACCCGCCGGAGGGCCACCTTGGCCACGTCCCTGGCCAGGACCTCGTCCGGGAAGGCCGGTCTGCCCCACTCCACCAGGAGGTGGAGCAGCGCCGCCAGGCCCACCACCGGTACCTACGCCCGGTCTGCCACGACCTGGAGGGCCACCAGTTGGTCCTCCAGGGCCACTTGGCCCGCCAAGTCCACCACCCTGGCTCTCCATCTTGCGATCGATCGTCATGTCTCGCATGCTCTTTACAATCACGCCCCGATCGAGGGCGAACCAGATGGTTTCAACAAGTTCAACCTTGTCGTCTGCGAAAGCGCTGCCACGAGCCTGCAATTGCTTGCCCTCCATGCTCGTCGTTCCAGAAGCGATAACGTTCTTGATCTTTGCGCAAGGATGTCCCATTTCCCACTCGACGCCGGCAAATTCGCCGCGCGCAGGGAACTTTGTGGTCAACCGAGTGACTTCGTCCTTCTTGTCCAAATCAAGAACGCCATTCTGGAACCGGGATTGCCATGAATCGCCGGGCCGAACTGCCTTCTCAGGAAGCGTTGGCAATGGGAACAGAGCGTAGAGATTGAGGGTGACGTCTTCGCCCGTGGAGCCGGACGTTCCTTCCATTGCAAAATAGTTCGGAACGGAGCCAAAGACTTCTCGACCCGTGCCCGTGATCCTCATGTAGATCGGGTGCATCATGTAGTCGAAATATCGCTGAGGCTCAGTGCTTTGGCTTGTGGTCAGAACTGCATAGTCCTTCCCTTTTGAAGGCAAAGCCTGAATCCTGACGAGGCCATCGCCGTTGCCGTAGGAATTGTCGACGGCATAAAGCAGGCGAATCTTCTCAGCTTCAATCGGAAGCTCCGCAGGACGACCTCCGGCTCGATTTTGAGTTCCGCTAATTGTTGAAACAGCGATGCGCTGCTGCAGCGTGTAAACGAGCTCGGTTTTCGGAGCAAACTTGTATCGCAATCGAAGACCATTGGCGGGGATTGCGATGCTTGCCGAATTGGAAACATTGACCGTGATCGACGAGCGATCGACGATTCGTGGATTCTCGTTATAGTCCACATACAAAACGACTTCAAGATTGACTTTGCCGTCCTGGATGTTCCGTCCTTTCGTGTCCAGAACGTAATCGTAGTATTTGCCAGTCAACGGAGGCGTTATAGCCTCAATGAACTTGCCGTTCAGAAAGACGCCAATATATCCGCCTTGCGGAATACTGTTCTTGGGGATCAAGACATGAACTTTTTCGCGTACCTTCGAGCCATCAGCAGGGCGCACAATTGTGAATGGCGCTTGCGCCAAGACTGCGCCCACTGCAGCCATGAAGACGAGAGTTACCATCGTTCGCTTCATTAAGAATCCTCCGAGAGCCTCATTTTGAGACACTCGTTTCAGTAAGCATTATGACGCCCGTTTTCGGCGAGAGGTCACAATTCGCGCTATCTGAATAGATTTTCTTTACGCCCGCATTCGACTCATTGATGCAACCCTTGTCGAGACGCCCCGGTCTTACCCATGTCGATGGACCTCTTTCACACATTGGCGCTTGCGGTCGGCGCAGCTTGGTTGTCGGGAATCCGGCTTTACGCCCTTGTCTCGATCCTCGGCTTGCTGGCCAGGTACGGCAGTCTTCAGCTGCCTGGATCGTTGTCCGCACTTGAGAACCCATGGGTGATTGGAGTCGCCTCCGCGATGTTTGTCATCGAGTTCATCGCGGACAAGGTGCCCGCGATCGATTCGGTGTGGGATGTCGTTCACACATTCATCAGGATTCCGGCCGGAGCGGTGCTTGCGGCAGGAGCCTTTGGCGATTACGATCCTACGGTCAAGGTCATTGCCGCTCTCATTGGCGGAACGCTCGCCTTTGGCTCTCATGCGACTAAAGCCACGACTCGTGCCGCCGTAAACACGTCTCCGGAGCCCGTTTCTAATTTGGTCGTTTCGACGACCGAGGACGTTTACGCAGTTGGAGCCACTTTCGCCGCCGCGTTCGCCCCGGTCTTGATCTTAGTTATCGTGGGCATAGGCGTTCTGATCGCGCTCTTTATGCTTCCGCGAATTTACAAGTTCATCAAGAAGCGAATCGAAGTTAGATCAGCCCATCGTGCTTCATCCGCTGGACCGCCAAATCCGCTGAGATAAGCACCATTGGCATTCCATTGCCCGGGACCGTGCTGGCCCCAACGAAGTAAAGATTGGGGTTCGATTTGCTTCGATTGGCAGGCCGAAGATAGGCGCTCTGCTTGAAATGGTGGGACAGCCCGAATGCGGCGCCCTTGTCGAGATTCAGCTGGGATTGCCAGTCCTGGGGCGTGCAGAATTTAGCCGCGCGAACATTGTCCCGACTGAAACTCGTTTCCTTCTCCAACCGATCAAATGCTTTTTCTTGTAGATCGCAAGCGTCCGAGTCGGACCAGGGGCGATCAAGGTTCGGGCACGGGATTAAGAAGTAAAGGTTCTCATGGCCCTCCGGCGAGCGCGACGGTTCGGTCCGGTTCGAGATCGAGGCGTAAAAAGCTGGATGATCCGGCAACTCGTTTTTGTTGAAGATTTGGTCGAGGTTCTTATAGAAGTCTCGTCCAAAGAAAACGTTGTGATGAAGCAGCTCTGGAATGGAGCCCTTATAGTCCGCATAGATCATATAGGTGGAGCATGAGTGCTTGCGCCTCCGGTGGGGAAGCCTCTGGAGTTCTCGTTCTGCATAAGGCAAATCGGCATTGCAGATCACTGCATCCGCTTCAATGATCTCGCCCGATTCCAATATCAACGCCTTGCCATCGATTCTGGAAACCGGAGAATTCAACCGAATCTCTGCGCCTTTCGATGTCGCCAGATTCCCGATAGACTCCGAGATCGCAGGAACTCCGCCCTTCGGATACCAAATCCCTTCGCCAAACTCCATGTAGGTCAATGTGGCGTACACCCAAGGAGCCTCAAAGGGCGAGAGGCCGAGATACATGGTTTGGAAGCTCAACAGCATCCTCAGGCGAGGGTCCCCAATGTACGTAGCTACTCGCTTGGCGAGATTCCCAAGCATCTTGTGCTTTGCGACTTTGGCCAAGCCGGCGAGGCCGAAGAAGTCGAACGGAGAATAGTAGTTCTTCTCGACAAAGTTCGGGATTGAATCCTTGTACAGCTCGGCCAAGTCCCCCAGAAACTTCGGATAAGTTCGAGCGTCCTTTGGGTTCAGCTTTTGAATCTGGGCGACCATCATCGCCATGTTTGGGGTGGCTTCAATTCGAGTTCCATCGGCAAAAAACGCTCGATATCCAGGATCGCACAGGGTTAGGGCTAGATGGTGCTCGATCCTTTCGCCAACGTCGGCAAAGAGCTTGCGGAAGGGGTCGAGCATCATCACAAGCGTTGGCCCCCCATCGAAGTCGCAACCGTTAACCTGAACGCGACGATTGCGACCGCCTACTTGGTCGGTTTTCTCAAGAATCGTCACGCTATGGCCTTCGTGGGCAAGCCTTAGTCCGGCGGCCAAGCCGCCCAACCCGGCTCCAACAATGACGATGTGTTTGGGCACGAGTTACTCTACGCAGTCCATGTCAGTTAACGGCCCACAGCCCTGCGATAAGGCAGACGTAGCCAGATAAGACCCAACCTGCGTCTACCGAGGACTCCTTTGATCGGCTCTTCATGAGAACAACGGTAGCCAGAATGGAAGTTACGAACCAACCGATCGGGTTTAGCAAGGGAGCGCCTCCGGGCAAGGGACCAGGTTCAAGCCAGCGCCAGTAGTCAAGGGTCCGAGTCATGACTGGCTCCATAAAAAAATCGATCAGCGTAGCCATGAGCGGAGCTAATATCAACGCTGTCTTCCCCGAAGGTCGCATTGCCAAGGCACAACCACCGGCAATCAGAAACCAAGCGAGTGGAAGGAGAAGCGGAAAGCGATTGTCGCCGGGTAGCAAGACCGTCGGCCACCAGCGATCGGTGTACTCATATCGTCCAAACGGCAATCCGGTGTAGATTCCGCAGATTTCCGCCGCGGCCCCGATTGCCACTACAGCCGCGACCTGCCACCACTTTGCCATTCGAGCTAACGCTATTACGCCAACGCCGATGGTCAATACGGATGCGACCGGCTTGATCGGCCCCGGATCAAGACTCGTCGCGCTGGAAAGTGCGGAACCAGCAATTGAGAAAACCACCAAGCCAACAAACGCCTTGGTCCAAATATTCACCTTGGAATTGGGGTCATCTGATTCCAATCTGACCCAACCTTCGCATCCACCTCGACAGGCACCTTTAATGGCAACGCCTGCTCCATGCCCTGTCGAATAGGCTCAACTAACCCGTCATCGCCAATTGGCTTCTCAAACACCAATTCATCATGAACATTCAGAAGCATCCTGGTCGAGGAGCCCTCGATCCGCTTTCGGACGTCGATCATCGCCAACTTGAGCATGTCGGCGGCAGTGCCCTGGAGTGGAGCATTCATCGCCTGACGCTCCACGGCTTTTCGCTCCATGATCTTTGGCGAATGGATGTCGGGGAAGTAGCGTCGTCGGCCCAGCAGGGTGCGCGTAAAGCCCTTCGACTTAGCGTCTTGAATGATGCCGTCGGTAAATCCTTTCACTGAGGGGAATCGTTCGTTGTAAGTCTTGATCAACTCCTTGGCTTCTGCAACCGAGAACCCGCCGCCTAGCTGTTGAGCCAAGCCGAACTCGCTCACTCCATACAGCACCGCGTAATTGAGCATCTTCGCGAGCCGCCGCTGTTCCTTGGTTGCAGGATGATCTCCTAGACCAAACATCTGTTGGGCCGTCACCGTATGCACATCTTCGTGCTCGTCGAATGCCTTCTTCAGAGCTGGCTCCTCGCAAAGATGGGCAAGGACGCGGAGTTCGATTTGTGAGTAGTCCAGGGAAAGCAGACTACAGCCATCGGCGGAGATGAACGCCTTCCGAATCTCTCTTCCGAGTTCGGTTCGGATCGGGATGTTCTGCAGGTTTGGATCGTTTGAGCTTAAACGTCCAGTAGCCGCGCCGATCTGAGTGTAGGTGGTGTGGATGCGCCCATCTTCACGGATGTATTTCTCCAGAGCATCGGCATAGGTGGACTTTAGCTTGCTAAGCTCGCGCCAATTCATGACCTCTGAGGCGATCTCGTATTGGGGAGCGATCAGGCTGAGAACTTCGGCTCCCGTTGCATATCCTGTTTTGGTCTTCGTGGCCCCAGGAATTTGGAGCTTGTCGAACAGGACCTCGCCAAGCTGTTTTGGCGATCCGATCGTAAACTCCTGTCCCGCCAGCTCGTAAACATGCTTCGTGACCTTCTCGATTTCGATTTGAAGCGTCTTGGAGAACTCACGAAACTGGTCTCGATTGGCACGAATTCCATATCGTTCCATCTCGGTTAGGATGGGTACGAGAGGCAACTCTATCTCATCCAAGATGCGCTCTTGTTCCTCTTTTTTGAGCCGATCTCGAAGCACAGGCTCCAGGAGAAACAGCGCCGCCGCCATCTCTTCCGGTTTGGAGGGAGGCTGCAGGTCGAGATAACCTTGAACTAAGTCTCTCAGGCCGTATGAGGATCGCTGTGATTGGAGAACGAAGGCCGCCAACATGGAGTCGAATCCCGGGGTCCCCAGCAAGACAGGCGTCGCCGTGATCGCATCTAAGCGTTTATAAGCCGCCTTGGCGTCGTGCAGGATCGCCCTCGAGGGGTTTTGTGCCAGATACCGAAGCGCATCAGCTTCCGTACATTCGGCGACATTCTTGCCCACAGCTACAAACGCCTTCCGTTCCGGGTCCTCGAACAAGTCGCGCGCAGGAGCAGCCGCGAAATAGACGGCATAGGATCCGTTGCCGACAAAAGACGCAAGGGCATCGGGACCGGTAATGCTATGGAGGTGTACATCGATTGCTTCTGACTCCACTTCCGCAATTTCCACGCTCCTTTCAGCGCCGTCCAGATATGGGCCCAGAATCTTGTCCGAGCGCTTGTGAAGGCTCTTGAACTCGTACATTTCCATCATTGCCTTCGCGAGGTCCATCTGTTCTGGGGTTAGAATGAACGGCTTGAAGTCGTAGACAAGCGGCACATTCCGATCGATGGTCGCCAAGAACTTGCTCATCTTGAGATTGTCAAGGGCAGGCTCGATCTTCTTGGCATACTTGGGAGGGATATCTTCGAACCTTTCTAGCATCTCCTCGATGGAGTTAAAGGTTTGAATCAGTTCCGCCGCTCCCTTGTCGCCGATCCCGGCAACTCCCGGGATGTTGTCGCTGGTATCGCCCTTGATCGCCTTGAAATCAGGCACTTGTTTGGGAGTCACGCCCCACCTTTCGAAGACCTGTTCCGGCCCGTAGGTTACGGTGTCGGTCACTCCCATCTTCATGGTGAGAACTGAGACGCAGTCGTCCACAAGTTGAAGGGCGTCGAGGTCGCCGGTGACGATCGTCGTGTCGTAGCCGTTCTCCTCACCCAGCCGACTAATGGTTCCGACCACATCGTCCGCCTCATACCCAGTCACTTCAACGGATGGAATACCAAGCGCGGCGATCAGATCCCGGGCGATCGGAAGTTGCACTTTGAGCTCTTCTGCGGTTTCGCGTCGAGTTCCCTTGTATTCCGAAAACTCCGCATGGCGAAAGGTTTTTCCCGGCGCATCGAGGGCCACGAC
>JACMJO010000180.1 GCA_014380605.1 Fimbriimonadaceae bacterium
GAGCCGGCTACTTCGTTATCTTGAGAACCTTGTAGTGCTTTCTGCCTTCGGGAGCATCGAAGGTGACTTTCTCACCCTCTGAGTGGCCGAGAAGGGCAGTTCCCATTGGAGACTCGTTGCTGACCAAATCCTTGCTTGGATCGGCCTCTACGCTGGTCACGATTCGAATTTCGAAGTCGTCGCCGTAGTCTGTGTCCTCGACGCGAACCTTCGACCCAACGCCTACGTAGTCCGTTGGAATCATCGAATCGTCGAGAATCGTGGCGTTTCCGAAGATGGTTTTTAGCTCGGCAATGCGGCCCTCTACCATGGCCTGCTCGAACTTCACCTCATCGAGCTCGCTATTATCTTCGCTAAATTCGCCGTGTTGTTGACTTTCACGGATGCGATCGGCGATCTCGGGTCGCTTCACCGCCGTCAAGTGCTCTAGCTCAACTTGAAGGGCTTTGTATCCCTCGGGTGTTAAGAAATACCCGCCGTGGTGTTCTTGCATCATCTGGGTGTCGTTCATGATCGTTCTTGCCTTTCTTCAAGATCGGAGCAGGCATTATAGCCGGTCCATTCCTGGTCCGACTACGTTTCCTTCGTAAAGAACGTTCAATTCGGCCAGGAAGTTCTATGAATTTCTGGAACTACATTCCTTATGCCCATTTTTTCCGGAAACTTGAGCATCGTCTTGGGGAACTGTTGTCGGGGTAGAGTTTCCTTGGATGTTGAGGGCATGGGTGGGAATCGTACTTCTTTGCGCAATTGCTATGGCGCAGGGCCCGCCCGCAAGTCAAAACTTGTTCAACACCGTCCGTCCGCAGGTATTCCTGACGATTCAACGCGATCCCAACGGCTCTGGGGCCGACCTCCTCGAAGTTAGGAGCATCGAGCCAACCTATCCCGCCGAGCAACTAAGGACCCAAATCCTTGAGCTAGGGAAGCTCATGGGTTCAGAGCCGCGAGGACTCCTGGTTGGCCGCTCTTCCGTGTCTGGACCCGATGCAAGGATGACCACCATCAAGGCCACTTGCGCGATCGACGGCATTATCGATCGACAGGCAAAGGGATTTCACTTGACCCAAATCGTGCGAGCCTTCGCCGGTTACGCAGATCCGAACCGGGTGAAGGGAATATCCGTCCTGTTTGTCGGTGAAAAGCCCCAAAAGACGACCATCCTTGCATTTGGCAAAGAAAACGATCCGGTCCAACTGCAAGGCGACTACAATTCGGTGGTTCCTGGCGTCGAGTATCGGATCAAGTTGAATTCGCAAGTTCCTGAGGAAATTACAATTCCGGAGGGGAATGAACAAAAGACTTCCCCTGGCCCGTCAATCGACGCGAGAAAGCGTATGGACTGGACAATATGGGCGTTGATTTTTGTTTCAGCCATCGCGGTGGGGGCGTTGGTATACTCCCTGCTCGTTAGAACTACCCCGGCTAAGCAATCCCAAAAGTAGATTCAGGCAATCAAAGATGACGGACATCACAAAGGTTACTCTTCGGCAACTCGTTCAAATCGGCTACGACGAGCGGGCTTCTGACGTTTGCGTCAAAGCTAATACCAAGCCGACGATGCGGCAGCACAGTATTTTCAAGCCTCTTCCGGGCGATTTTGGGATCATTGACACGGCTCAAGCGAAACGCATGATCCAAGAGGTCATGAGCGAGCACCAGATTGAGAAGTTTGAGGAAACCTGCGAAATGGACCTCGCCTTTGAGGTCGAGGGCAAATTCCGAATTCGCGCCAACATCTATATGCAGCGAGGCGGCTACGCCATCGTCATGCGAATTATCCCGCTTCGGATCATGACGATCGAAGAGCTTGGCCTGCCGCCGGTTCTCCGCGAACTCTGCAAGCAGCGGCTGGGACTAATCTTGGTAACGGGGCCGACAGGCTCCGGTAAATCCACCTCGCTTGCCGCGATGATCGACGTTATCAACGAAGCCCGTCCCGTTCATATCGTTACAATCGAGGACCCGCTCGAGTTTGTCCACCAAGACAAGATGGCGTACATCAGCCAACGCGAAGTCCACATCGACACCATGGAGTTCCGCCCCGCGCTTCGTGCGGTTGTTCGTGAAGCTCCGGACGTGATCTTGGTCGGTGAAATGCGCGACCAAGAAACTATGCATTCTGCGATGCAAGCCGGTGAAACGGGCCACTTGGTTTTCTCAACGGTTCACACGTCTTCCGCCTACGAGACGATGGATCGTATCGTAAACATGTTCCCGCCCCACGAAAAAGTCTTCCTTTGTCAGAGGCTTGCAGGTTCTATGCGGGCCATTATCGCGCAGAAGCTCGTTCCAAGGGCAGACGGCAACGGACGTGTCGTTGCAAATGAAATCTTGATTTGTACGCCAACAGTCACTAAACTGATCGAGGACGGTCACTTTAGCGACTTGTACCACGCTATGAACGAGGGCGCTTTCTGGGGAATGCAAACCATGAACCAGAGTCTCGTTCGATACGTCAAGGCGGGCATCATCACTGAGGAAACGGCGCTTAACTACGCTGGTGTCGCTTCAGAGCTAAAACAAATGCTCCGCCGATAGGAGGATTCTTATGGGCGTCAGCATTGACGCGCTTCTGAGGGAGCTGGTTGATAAAGATGCCAGCGACCTGCATTTGAAATGTGGCGAGCCGCCGATCATGCGGATTCGAGGGGACCTTAAACGAGCCGACTATCCGGTGCTCAGCGAGGACGACCATCGAGAGCTGCTGTTCAGCATTCTTAACGATGAGCGGCGAGAGAAGCTGGACACTTTCAAAGAGGTAGACCTCTCCTATTACGTCGAGGGAGTTTCGCGGTTTCGTGTGAACATGTATTGGCAGCGGGGACACCCTGGCGCCGTCTTCCGCGTGATCCCATTCAAGATTCGCACGATCGACGAGCTGGCGATGCCTCAAGTCTGCAAGCGGCTGTCTTTGCTTCCCCGTGGTCTCATATTGGTAACGGGACCGACGGGTAGTGGAAAGTCGACCTCGCTTGCGGCGATGATCAACCACATCAACCTCAACCGAAAGCTGCATATCATGACGGTCGAGGATCCGATCGAATACGTTCATGAGGATAAGGTTTCGATCATCAATCAGCGTGAGCTGGGTACCGACACCCACAGCTTTTCGGATGCCCTCAAGCACGTGATGCGGCAAAACCCCGACGTCATTTTGGTCGGCGAGATGCGAGACCTGGAGACGATTCAGCTGGC
Source organism: Fimbriimonadaceae bacterium (assembly GCA_014380605.1). Taxonomy (GTDB): domain Bacteria; phylum Armatimonadota; class Fimbriimonadia; order Fimbriimonadales; family Fimbriimonadaceae; genus 55-13. Next base: position 3,199 of record JACMJO010000180.1, read on the forward strand.
GATCACCGCCGCTGAAACCGGCCACCTTGTCTTCTCAACCCTCCACACCGTGGATGCCGCACAAACGATCGACCGCATTGTCGACGTTTTCCCTCCCGAGCAACAGGCTCAGATTCGAACCCAGCTGAGCGTTACTCTGCAAGCGGTAATTTCTCAATCTCTTCTGCCAACGAAAGACAACAAGGGCCGGGTTGCCGCTTTTGAGGTCATGACGGCGACCGCTGCCATTCGAACCCTGGTTCGCGACGGCAAGACTCACCAACTTTATTTGGACATTCAAACCGGTGCCGAGCTAGGCATGCAGACTTTGGATGGAAGCCTCTTGAACCTACTGAAGGATGGGGTGATCGACTACGAGCATGCAATGGCTAGGTGCTCGAACTTGCAGGACTTCGTGAGAAGGGCAACGAATCTTGGCCTGGCGGAGGTTAGCAGTGCAGCGAATTAACGACCTACTTAAACGATGCGTCGATATGGACGGCTCGGATCTGCACTTCAAGTGCGATACAGGCAAGGTTTACGTGCGTGTGCATGGCGACCTTCAGCAGTTGGAAGACGAACCTTACTTCAGCGATGCCGAATTTAGGGAACAACTGAGCACCATTCTGCGGCCGGACCAGATGACGCGATTCGATCGCGATCTTGAGCTGGACTTCGCCTACGAAATCGTTGGGATTAGCCGGTTTCGCGGCAATGCTTACCAACAGCGAAACCACATGCAAGCCGCGTTTCGCGTGATTCCCTATCACATCAACAATATGGAGGACTTACAACTCCCTCCTGCCTGCTATGACTTTATTCAGCGCCCTCGTGGCTTAGTTTTGGTTACTGGCCCGGCAGGTTCGGGTAAGTCGACATCGCTAGCGGCCATGGTTGACCGGATCAACAAGACAAAGACAGACCACATTATCACGGTCGAGGATCCCATTGAGTTTGTTCACGACAACCATGTCGCTCTGATCAATCAGCGCGAACTTGAAGTGGACACAATGTCTTTCGCCAATGCCCTCAAATACGTTCTGCGGCAAGACCCCGACGTCATCCTGGTTGGCGAGATGCGCGACTTGGAGACGATCCACTTGGCGATCACCGCAGCAGAAACCGGGCACCTGGTTTTTGCGACCCTCCACACCGTGGACGCCGTTCAAACTGTGGACCGAATCGTAGACGTGTTCCCAATGCACCAACAACAGCAGGTTCGTATGCAGTTATCGGTGAACCTGGTTGGCGTCATTTCGCAGACCCTGGTCAAGCGCAAGGATGGCCGTGGCCGCGCGGCCGCATTTGAAGTTCTGGTAGCAACCGGTGCGGTTAGGAATCTTGTTCGTGAGAACAAGACCTACCAAATTGCTTCTCTGATTCAAACGGGCGGCAAGCAGAAGATGCAAACGCTCGACCAGTCCTTGGTAAAGCTGGTGGAAATGGGAATTGTGAATTTAGACGATGCGCGCTCTCGAGCGAAGGATGCAGGTGAATTCGATCGGCTCATGGAGACGATGGAAATGTCTGCCGACGGCAACAGCGCATCGCAAGCCACCACGGCTGCAGCAACTGCCGCTGGTATCCGTGGCCAGCCTAATCGACCTGGATACCGACGAGAGTAGTTGTGGATTGAAGTCTGTGGGTTGTCTTCTGATAATGACCTCGTGCAAAAGGCACAGCTCACTAAGCACAAGCCACAGGTAACCTTTGACCGTGGCGATCGACCCCGCGCTGTTTCTGGAGAACGAACGAACGGCTCCTAGCTCCGATCAGCGCATTTATGCAGAGGTCGGGCCGCTCGATTGCCAAGTTGGAGGCCATTTGCCCAGGGTCACCGTGGCCTATGAAACTTGGGGAACCTTGAGTTCCGCCAAAGACAACGCCATCTTGGTCTGCCACGCCTTAAGCGGCGATTCCCACGCCATCGGTTGGTGGGAGCGGCTCATTGGGCCAGGCAAGGCGATCGATACGAATCAGTTTTTCGTGATTGGCTCAAATTCGCTCGGGGGTTGCCAAGGAACGACCGGTCCAGCCTCGATCGCCGACGATGGTAAGCCGTATCGGGTCAGGTTTCCTTCGATCACCGTAGGTGACATGGTCGAGGTTCAGACCCGTCTTTTGGACCATCTAGGGATTGACACCCTGCTTGGAGTCGCAGGTGGGAGTATGGGCGGCATGCAGGCCCTTGAGTGGACCGTTCGTAAACCGGGCAGGATCAAGAAGGCGTTCGTCACCGCAAGTTGTGCGGCGCATAGCGCGATGCAGATCGGTTTCAACGAAGCGGCCCGGCAAGCGGTTCTGCGCGATCCCAGGTGGCTCGGCGGCAACTATGAGGAAGGCCAAGAACCTACCGGAGGCTTGGCGGTTGGCCGGATGATCGGGCACTTGTCCTTCCTAAGCGAGCAAGCGTTTGAGGTCAAATTCGGGCGTCGGCTTCAAGACAAGGATCTTCCAAACTACGACCTGGGGGTCGACTTTCAGGTCGAAAGCTATCTCAATTACCAAGGCGATAAGTTCACGGCCCGCTTCGATGCCAACTCGTTGCTGTACCTCACCAAAGCTATCGACTATTACGAGTTGCCGTCGTTTGCGGGGTCGAAGTCGGACTATCTATTCACCAGTTTCACCACAGATTGGCTCTACCCGAGCCATCAAAGTGAAGCGCTCCTGAAGATGGCAAAGGCTGAGGGCCTGAAGGCGGAACACCAGATCGTGGATCTGCCTTATGGGCATGATGCATTCCTTCTTGACGGAGAGATCCAAGGAAAGTACGTGCGGGCATTCTTTGCCTAGAGGAAACATGTCGTCCCTAGCACAGCACATCGTCGTTTTCAGCGTTCTAGAAGAGAAGTATTGCGTGGCTAAGCTAGAGCCCGGTTCTCTAATGCCTGCTTTCCCTGCGGGCGACGCTATGTTTTCCATCACGAGAACGGATGATGAGATTTCGGTTATTTGCGAGGAGTCCCTGGCTCCCGAAGGGTCTGAGGTCGAGCGGAATTGGCGGGCGTTAAAAGTGCAGGGCCCCTTAGAGTTCTCACTTAAGGGCGTTCTGGCAAGCATGTTGGTGCCGCTGGCCGAGGCGGACGTGAGCGTCTTTGCCGTCTCCA
>JACMJO010000181.1 GCA_014380605.1 Fimbriimonadaceae bacterium
ACGATCCGGAGCGCGCAGAAGGGGCCGCCGCTTGCCTCGTCCCGCGGTACCTTGGGATCCTCGATCGGTGATGACGTGCCAAAAGGTGGCTCCGAACTCGTACATAGCGTTGGTCACCTTGTGGACGGTCGCCGTCAGGTAGCGGCGATGCAGTTCCTCCATGACAGCAGTCCGTGAAGTCTCCTCAAGCTGGTCGGGATCGGCGATTGTCGTAATCTCTTCGCCCTTGCCGTTGAGCAAAGCCAAGTATTTTCCCGGCCTAGTTAGCGGGGCCGACCAGGCTGGCTTAACCGTCACGTAGGATCGGTCGTCTTTCACCGTTAGGCGAAGTCGGTCCTTGGGATGATAGAAAAAACTTAGAGTGTTAGGTTCCATTGTCTGTATTGGTCAGGGGTGGACGGAAGATTTCGAACAAGCCAGGCTGCGGCTGAAATCCGAATTTGCGACTAATCGCGAGAACTGCGTGATTCTCGCTGTGGTTGTTTGCCTTCAACAATGTGGCGCCCCGTTGGCGGGCATTCTCGGTCGCGATGGCTTTAACCGCGGTCGCAATGCCTCTGCCTCGATACTCCCGCAAGACGCAAGTGTGCTGGACGTAAAAGACTCCAGGTGAAAGCTCGGCCGTGGCTGAGGCCGCGACCCACTTGTCTCCGTCTAGCACGAGAAACTCGCCGGGAGGGTAGTACCAACTTGACGAGAACCAACTTTGCTTCGAGTCTTCCCATGTCGTTAGCCGGTCCACATCTAATCCTGGGATGTCCTTGTCGGTGACGTGCTCGATTTCCCAGAGGCGATATCGATTTTCCTCGGAGTCGCCCAATTCGGCAAGGGTGGCGAACTTAAGTCCGCTTGCCAAGACTCGATCGATATCGGGCTGAAATTTGGCCAGATCAAACTCTTGCGGATTAATGGTGGACTCGAAAACGTGCGCCTTGGTCGCCATGCCGACTTTTTCGACAAAGCTAAGGGACTTAGGGTCGTCGTCCCGAACTTCCCCGAATACCTTGCGATCCGTATAGACCGGGTTGTCTCGAATCTCCTTCAAAAGCCGAGTGCCGATTCCCTGTCCTCTAAGGTCGGGATCGACGACGATCCGAACCATCGCGCAGTTGAATCCGCCGGTGTCGTTCAGCTCCAGGATGCCCACGACTCTGCCGTCTAGTTCCGCGACTCGGACAAACCAATACTTCTGCTTCCAGCGGTCTCGGCGTTCGCGCAACAACTCGACATCGTACGGCCCCGCCATCACCATGGATAGGAGACGTGCATATTCTGCATCGTCATCCGGCATGTTCTCCCGGACGATCAACTGCGACGCCAGTTTTGGTTGATCAGTGAGCATATGTGATGATCCTCCCATTTCCCGTCCACCTCTAGGGAACTTCGAAGCAGGCCCTCGGTTTGAAAGTGAAGCTTGGCCAATAACCGTTCTGAGCGAAGGTTAGACGGCATGTAGCAAGCCTCGATCCTTTTCAGATTGAGATGTTCGAATCCGAATCGAACAACGGCGGCCACCGCTTCAAGCATCAGCCCTAACCCCTCAGCCGCATGGTCCAGCGAGTAGCCGATCACCGCGTTATGCATGGGCCAGACTTGGATTTCGCGGAGGCTGACGGTGCCGAGATATTCGCCTTTTGGCAAAGCCACCAAGTCCGGCGATTTTGCCAACAGTCGGAATCGAAACGCTTCGCGGTTCCTAGCTTCGTGCTGGTCCCGCTCAGGAGCTCCGATCCACGAGGGTTCCTTGTAGTAGGCCTCATTCCGCTTAGGCTCCCAAGGCCGCAAGTGTTCCCGATTGCGAGTCAAGTATCGGATGATGAGCGGCACCTGATCGGTCATGGCAATCATTAGGATCAACCGGTTGGTTTCGATGACGGGGAGGTCATCGATTATCCTCGCCCTGTATGGAAGTCTAAGGTCGGGCACACTCATAGACCACATCCTCGACCTCGCGGTCCGGTTCCTTGTTTGCATAGGCGGTCAGCACACGAACATTTACGAAACCGACATCTTCCAGCATGCGAATCATTTCGGATCGATCGTAAGTCCGGGTGTCGAAATCCTCAAATTCGGTCTTCACTAGTTGTCCATCGACCACCAACTCGTAACGGTGGATGCTGTGGGCGATCCCCGTGGTTGTATCGTAGTGTCCCATCCAACTCAAGACGATCTTGCCGCCGGCTGGGCGATCCCACCATTTGCCGCCCCAAGGCCAAGAAATAGATTCGGCCCCTCGGTTCTGACCGGCTTCTAGAACTAATTTGGCTCCGGGAAGCATTGCGTCACGTAGTCGTTGCAGACTCAGGCGGGCTTGATTTGCGTCTGTGATCAGTGTGAAAGATCCCGACGGAATGAAGGCTAGCCCATACTTTTGATCCAGCTCAATCTCTTGAATGAACCCTTCATAAAGGTTGGACTTCAATCCCCGATCGCGGCACTTCTGTCGACAGAGGTCCAGCATCGACGCAGATGCATCGATGCCGTCGACCTCGAGGCCAGATTCAAGCATGGGAATGAGGAACCGGCCCGAACCACACATCGGTTCCAGGATCGGCCCCTTGGATTCCCGGGCATAAGCCAGATAGAAGTCCAAAGCATCGGCGGGGGCCGTGGGCTTGTCGATCCCGTATACCTCGGTGCAAAGCGACCGATAGCTGTCAAGCTTAAGCGCCACTAGCCACCCGCCCCGATGCCGATGATCTCGTTGATCGCGGTCTGGGTCTCGACGAGCTTGAAGAAGTGGCCCTTCTTCTCCATCAACTCCTCATGCGTCCCGATTTCGGCGATTTCGCCCTTCTCGAGGACGACGAGCCGGGAGGCGTTGCGCAGGGTTGAGAGTCGATGGGCGATCGCGAAGGTTGTTCGCCCCTGAATCAGGCGGCCGATGGCTTCTTGAATCTGCTTCTCGGTCTCTACATCCACCGATGAGGTCGCCTCGTCCAGAATCAGGATACGGGGGTTGTGCAAAATGGCCCGCGCGATGCTGACCCGCTGACGCTCGCCACCCGAGAGCTTCGCGCCCTTCTCACCGACCATCGAATCGTATCCGTCTGCTTTGCCGAGCACGAAGTTGTGGGCGTTGGCGGCCTTGGAAGCGATAACGATCTCTTCAAAAGAGGCGCCGGGTTTGCCATAGGCGATGTTGTCCGCGATGGTTCCGTTGAAAAGGAACGGCTCTTGGAGCACGATGCCGATCTGATTGCGCAGGTCCTGCAGGGAGATTTCGCGATAGTCCACGCCATCGATCTTGATCGCCCCCGCATCCGGCTCATAGAATCGGCAAATGAGGTTGATCGTGGTAGATTTGCCCGCGCCCGACTTGCC
>JACMJO010000182.1 GCA_014380605.1 Fimbriimonadaceae bacterium
TCGCAGCCCACGTGCGAGTAAACACAGTCCGCGGTGCGACAGAGATCGCTGATGCTCGCATATGCCCTCAGCGGGGCTCTTGCGGCCTTTGGAGGCATTCTCTTCGCGATCTACACTGGCTCGGGCAATGCTACAGCGGGCACTGGCCTAGAACTCGATGCGATCGCCGCCGTGGTCATCGGGGGCACCCTGCTGTCTGGCGGAGCGGGATCTATCCTGGGTACGGTTCTCGGAATTTTGACCCTCGGCATCCTTCAAACTGCGATTTCATTCGCTGCCCTGAACAACTGGTGGACGAAGATCGTGATTGGCAGTTTGCTCCTGATCTTCGTCCTGTTACAGCGTTTTCTGCTTGGACGTCCGGCTCGCTAAGTCGCCGATACTTCCTTGACTCCTCGCTTGGCCAGCTCGGAGTTGATCGCTTTCAGCTCGACGGCCTCCAACTTGGCTAGCTCCTTTAGCTGTACTTCTAACTGCCCGGAAAGAAGCTCGAATACCTCGTGAGCTTGATCGGTCGGTCTAAAGTTCCCGCTCGATGCGTTGCTAAAGACTCCCGCCAACTTGTCGTTTAGGCGGATTGGATAATTCAAGGGGTCTTGGCCGCTCTTATTCTTCGTCTGGTAGATCGCTTCTTCGACCTTGGTAATGCCTGCCCGGAAAGTCGCCGACATTCCATCCAACGAGCCCAAGTCGCCCTTCTTCTTAGCTTCCTCCAGAGCCTTGTCGAGGTTGGATCGCAGTGTCCGAATCCTCGTCACGGATTCGTTGGCCGTCGTGAGTCGGGCCGAGACCGTCTGGAGGAACTTGAACTGCTCAACCAGATCGGCATCGGTCGAACTGTTGCGCGGATCTCGAAGCCACTTAAACTTGGCACTCTTTCGGACGCCATCGGCAACCATCGTGACCGTGTACTCACCCGGAGGAGCCAGAATCGGGCTTGGTCCGCCGCTCCATACAATCATGCCAGGGAACGTCTTGTAGCTCGGGTACTGCAGGAATGCTGAGGTCCGCTGGAATCCCTTCACTTTCGGCGCGGACGCCAAGGTCTGAAAGACCTTGCCGCTACTATCTTGGACCTCGAACTTGACGTCTTTTGCATCTTGAGCCAAGTAGTAGCTCAGGACTAGGCCGCTCATCGGGTTATCTCCTACCGAGGCCGCAGTGCCGCTGCCGCGACGTCCGAACCCGCCTCCCCACCGAATGCGATATGCATCCTTGGGTTCAAAGAATCGCGTCTCTTTGGTGCTGCTCTTGGCTAACTGCTGAAGGGGCGTGAGGTCGTCCAAGACCCAAAAGGATCTTCCATGGGTTGCGGCAATGAGATCGTCATCCTTCCATGCCAAGTCGTGGATAGGGGAAAGCGGCAGGTTCATTTGGAGAGGCTGCCAATTGACTCCACTGTTGAAGCTCACGTATGCCCCGGTCTCGGTACCCGCGTAGAGGAGGCCCCTCTGCTTGCGGTCTTCTCGAACCACTCGCAGGAACGTGGTACTCGGAATCCCGTTCACAATCTTGCGCCAAGACTTCCCAAAGTCCGTCGTGATATATGCGTACGGCGCATAGTCGTCGTTTTCATGGTTATCGACCGCCGCATAGGCCGTTCCGGGATCGAAAGGTGAAGCCTCGATCATGCTCACCAAGCCCCACTTCGGCATATCGGGAGGGGTTACATTTGCCCACGACTCGCCACCGTTCTGGGTGATGTGGATCAAGCCGTCATCCGAGCCTGCCCAGATGACGCCTCTGCGTCGGGGCGACTCGGCAATCGTGAACACCGTGCCGTAGTACTCCACGCTCGTGTTGTCCTTCGTGAGCGGGCCGCCTGATGATCCCATTGTGGACTTGTCGTTCCGCGTGAGGTCGGGGCTGATCTTCCTCCAGGTCTGGCCGTTGTTCGTGGTCTTCAGAACGAACTGCGAACAGGTGTAAAGCAGGTTGGGATCATGCGGTGAGAAGACGATCGGATATGTCCACTGGAATCGATGCTCCAAGTCCTCCGCGCCATGCCCCATGGGATTGTTTGGCCAAGGATCGACCGAACGGAACTCGCCAGTTCGATGATTGAGCATCGAAAGGTCGCCGCCGTAGCTTCCACCGAACACGATATCCGGATCATTTGGCTTCGCCGCTACATAGCCGCTCTCGCCGCCAGCCGTCGATGTCCAATCGGTCGCCGCGATGCCTCCGCCCTGGGTTCGACTGACGATCCGAACCGTGCTGTTGTCCTGCTGAGCCCCCAGGATTCGGTAGGGGAATGAGTTGTCGGTCGACACATGATAAAACTGGGCAGTCGGGAAGGTCTGCTCTGTCCAGGTCTTGCCGCCATCCAAGCTCACGTTTCCGCCGCCATCGTTGGCGTTGATCATCCGATTGGGATCGTCGGGAGCGATCCAAAGATCGTGATTGTCAGAGTGCGGAACGCTCACTCCGGTAAAAGTTTTGCCGCCGTCGGTGGATTTCCCAAAGCCAACATTCAGAACATAGACGGTGTCTTTGGCCTTCGTGTCGGCATAGATGTGGGTGTAATACCAAGCCCGCTGTCGCCA
>JACMJO010000183.1 GCA_014380605.1 Fimbriimonadaceae bacterium
CGCAAACCGCACGAGGTCGTTTCTAACCTCATTCCAAGAATGCCAGAGATCGTCGTCGACACCTGGGAGGGATCGGCCCGTGCCGAAACTAGAGAGCTGGCGGGGCGACCCGTTATCGCGGTGAACAAGAACCACCCAGCCTATAGCGCTGCCAACGCAAGATTCGCAATTGCTGAAGCCGCCATTTTTGAGGCGATACGCGCTGGGGGTGGGCTTTCGGATATCGACGAATACCTTTCGGAAGCCGACCAAGCTCTTGCTCTTTGGGCCGAATTGCAGGTGGGCGCCGATGCATGATTGGGCTAGCGGCCATCAGGTTGACCGGATGACGAGTCTTCTAATCCGCATCATCCGGGAGATGATGCTTTTCAGAGCAAATGAAACCCACAGGCCCAAGATGTTGATCAACTTGGGCTACGCATCTGCATCCTGGTCCCAGGTAGCAGGGACGAATTGGACTACGTCCAGCCTCCTTTATCTCGATCGGGAAAAACCCTTCAATCGATGCGAGTTGCTGGCGGCAGCATGGGTCATCCCCGGCGTCGTCAAAGTTGAGCTGGACAAGAAACCTCGGTGGAAGACAATTGTTCGTTGTCAGTATGACTGCGCGGTTCTAGACGACTTCAGCTTCATTTACGCGCTTTTCACCCTCATCGAGCCAGGATGGATCGACTAGCGCCTCCACAAAAGAAGTAGCGAAAGCGAAATCTTTCACTGACAACTTCGACAGAAGAGTTGAGTGCTGTTAAGCTCGCAATTGGGTTCGCCTAGGCCGCTCGCCACTTTTTTTTAAGATTTTTCGCCATTTTTCGCTGCGTGCGACATGACTACTAACAAGCCAGGACAGGGGCGTTAGAAATGTGAAGCAATGCGAACTAATCGGGCAAGGAAATCTGCCAATGAGGCTTGCCCTTGCTGCGTGCTTAACGGGCATCCCGGAAAGTTCGCTTCGAGAAAAAATCTATTGCGGCGAGCTTCAAGCGAAGCGTGACGGAAAGTGTTATCTCATTTCGCCCGACCACCTCTGGACATGGTTCAAGGACTTACAGGATGTTAAACCATCAAAACTCTCAAAGAAAACGACAACCGGATTACGAAGGAACGCTGGAAACGCTTCCGAGCGGCAAGCATCGATACATCGGACAAGTAATGGGCCAGCAAGTGCGAGGCTCTGCAAAGAGGACCTTGCGTGATGCAAAGGTTGATTACAAATCGAAAGTTCAAGCGATTCTTGCCCCGACGCAAGCGGAAAGCGCGATCGTGCAAAGAGTGCATGAGTACATCGATCTTATCCTCAATGGTGCCTATAAGAAGCGGATTTCGCAGGGGACACTTGCCCCCAGTACATGGCAGCTGTATGAGCAGGTGTTGCGCCTAAACATAGCCAGCAGCAGCTTGGGAAGAAAAGCCCTGCATGAAGTAACTCCTGGCGATATCGAAAGTTGGGCGGGCCAGCTTACGACGATTGAGCGACGCAATAGGCGTGGGGTTCTGGTCTCACCGTCCGGCCCGATGGCTAATTCCACAAAAAGGCGCTACATCGGGATGTTAGGTGGATTCTTCGAGCATGCCCGCGTCAAGGATAAAGTGATTCTGGTGAACCCCGTGAACGACTGCGAGAAGCCAGAATTTGTCGAGGCTGAATACAGGATTCTTTCCGCAGCTGAGTGTGAGGAAATCATGCTCCTGAGTGATAAGGAGAATCCAAATCAGGCAAGCCATGAGGCGGAGAAAGACCGCCGAAGGCGAAGCAATCGGCGTCGCCGCCTAATCCTTCTTCTCGGATTGCATGGGTTCGGACCCGCAGAAATGTGCGGCCTCCGGTACGAAGACGTCGATGGCGACGGTATCGATCTTAAGCGCCAACGTCAGCGACTGCGGAATCTCGGCGTCCTCGAACGTGACCGCCTAAAGACGAAAGATCGTAAGGCTTGGGTGGCGATCGATGAGGACTTGAAAACCATGCTCAGCGAGCAGAAGGTTGGCTACGTACTCGAAACCAGCCGCGGCGGTGCCACGGAGCCGAGTAATTTACGCCGCACGTTTACGGGGATGGTGACAGGGACCAAGTTCGAAGGAATGAAACCTTACGATCTGCGTCATACCTTTGCAATGCGTCTGCTAGAAGCGGGTGTTGACGTGAAGACGGCGGCGGAAATGATGCGCCATTCGGTCGAGGTGTTTCTTCGGCGTTACGTCCGCAGCGATCGCAGTAGGAAAGTAGACGCTATCAAGAAGCTCAGGGCTGATAGAGACGCCAGGATGGACGTGCGTAAGGACCAGGAGAATGGCAATGATCAAATCTGAACGAATCAAGTTCGCAATTTACTTTAATCCTGCTTGGCTGGATCGCCATGAAGTGGAGGAGAACGTCTGTCTCGTAAGTATTCCCTCCTATACCTACCGCCTTTACGCAATTGCTCGCACCACAGACGCAGGAGTGCTGTATGAACCTCTCTATGCAATGCTGATGGATAGGGAGCCGAGGATCAAGGTTCTGAAAGATTGCGAAAAGTGGGCTGTGGGCGACGAGGTGGAACTCGGTTACGAACTCCCTGAATTCTTCCCCCTTCAAGTACTGGATGAATCCAGCGCATGGGTTGAGGTACGTGCGGTTCCGCACCTCGTGCTGTACAACCCAGAAGAAGAAAATGACGAGCAATCTGGCCTTGCTATAGGCTATACCCTCCCGGAGATTAAAAAGGCCGAGGAAATTTCCTGGGGCCCAGACCTCGCTGAGGCATTACCACACATGATGCGGACCATTTATCGCAAGGACAGGAACAACCTATTCCTTCCGCAGTTCTTCCTCTGGACATATTGACCGCTGGCCTCGGGCGCCCCGAAGCGCCCGAGGTTTTCGAACTAGACTACGCCTCGGAATGTCCCCTTGGAACTGGGTGAACGGCTTGCCGCCGTCGAAAAGTGGCCCATGACATTTGCGACTGTGGGGAGGTCACCGGTCATGTGGTCCATACAGTGTCACCGGTTCGTAGGATCTAGCTTTTAAGATGATTGCACTGCAGTTGCGATGAGTGATAAGTTGATGGATGGGTTGCGGATTGAAGAGGCGTGGCCAGCGCATGGATTGTAGCTGGCCACTTTTTATCTAGGGTGATACAGCCTCCAAAGCATGATCAGTCAAGGACATCTCATCGAAGCCTCCTACGTCCACATGGGTTCCGGGCACATAGCTCTCCCACTCCTTTCGGCTGAAGACCCAAAACAACGCTGGCATCACTACTTGACTCAAGAAGGTGCTGAAGACGAGTCCGCCAAGAATGACTACTGCGATCGGCTGAAGCAGTTCCTTGCCCGGTCCCCTTACTGATGTACAGGTTTCGCTCCGCAATCAGGGCATAACCCGGATTGCCAGTGCCGATGCCGCGGCACCGCCCGCAAAGCCTAATGTGGAAGCGAAGGCCCCCGCCGTAATGAGCGGTCCAACACCAGGAATGAAGAAGGCGGCCGTGAGCGACACCGTCACGGCCAGCTTCATCTTCCGAACACAGAGGGCCGCGATACGGACTCTTGCTGATGTCTTTCGACAACCAAGATGAAGTGGATTTAGGGGCGGCTGCGAACCGCCCTTGGTGTTAAAGTATCAGGCTAGCTGATGGCTCCGTTCAACCCATTGGGGAAGAAGCCGCCCGAACCGCTGCCGCCCAGGTAGACGATGCTCAGCACTTGAGCCGTCGTTCTCGAGTAGGCCAAGCCGTTGGCATCGGTGGGAACGATATTCGCCACGCCTCCGGCAGTAACGCCTTGATCCAGATCGCTGGCTCCATCGACGCTATCTCGAAGATCGGAAAGCGCCTGGGTCGTGGTGACCGCAGATCCTCCAATATTGTAGATAACGGTTCGAATCACGCCAGCATGATAAGCCTCTACGGCAAGAATCCCGGCCGCCGCCTCCAGAGTCGCGCTGCTATCGATCAGGGCGGCGGCACCTTTGTAGGCGGTGACGCCCACATCTTCGAACACGAACGCCCCGATTAGGAAGTTGACTTCGTTGGCATAGGGATCAAAACTTGGCCCCAATCCGGCCGCTGAGGCAGCGGCATCGAAGCTTGTGTCGAGGTTAATTACTGGTCTTGAGACAGCTGCACCGCCCAATGCTGACCGGAGAAATCGCACATGGGCCAATTCGTCCGCCGCGATCTCATTGGCATATTCCTGGAATGCGGTGGTGGCAAATGGCACTGCCGAGCCACCCGTCACAGCACCGGGGTTTGCTCCCACATCTGCGGCCTGTAAGCCTAGTCCCGTCGTGGCTCTCAAGTAGTACTCGGCCTCCAGGTATTCGAGGTTCAGAGCGAAGTTCAGAATGTCCGCGTCGGATACGCCGCCGCTGTTACTACTTCCTCCACTTCCGCCACAACCTGCCAGTAGGCCTCCGGCACCCATTGCAACAGCCCCGCCAAGCATCGTTTTGAGCAGGTTCCGCCGCTCGAAACGAGCTTCGAGAATGCTTTCCTTTGCTTGTAAAAGATCATTTGTAACGCTCATCAATTCTCCTTTCGCAATATTGCGACCTTGTCCAGTCTTCGTTAAATTGAAACAGCAAGATAAGCGATGCTCATTGCAAGTAATTTTTCGCCAGACTCAGATGTTGAAAAACGCCTGCAAGCGCACGACATTCCTCGATAAGTTAAACTAGCTGAGGTTTCTGCGGATGACTAGTCGGTTAGTTAACGTCCATCAACTAACTGTCGCATTTATGGTGTCCATGAACTCATGGACGCCAACACAGACATTCCACGGCATTCAGGAGCCATCTGGCAGACCAAGGACAGCCGCGAATCCGGTCGCCAAGAACCTTCTCGTTTTATCTGATTTCGCCTTGCTCAGTTTGGAGGGTGCACGTCGATCGTCGAAGCTGAGGACGGAAGCGGAACACCTGCTTCCCGGACGATCGGTTACCGACTTTGTGCCCCGGATCGTTTAGTTGTTTGGCCTTTAGCCCAACAAACGGTCCATGGGAACAACCGCACCTGCCAGGAACAATGTTGCAGCCCCTACGATGGGGAAGGAGCCGTGGCGATTGTCGCAAATGACGCACGAACGGCACCACCTAAACCAACGTTGTAAACTGCCCTAGCCAGGTTCCTGGAAGCTCGGCACTCAAATCGGTTTCGCTAAAGGCCGAGTTGCCAATGTCTCGGTTGCGCCATCAGAACAAGTCACGGTCCGTACGTCAGCTGGGCCTCATCCGCGATGATTTGCCCCTCGACTTCCTTGAACTCGGTGACGAGCATGTTTCGGAGGGATTGATCGACCTCGTGCAGAATAGATGGGATTATACGCCTGGACAATAATGCGCGAACAAAATTGTGGTGCCCATGCTTCTGCTGTGGTCCAGATAAAAAAGCAGGAAGTCGATCAATGCGACTTCCTGCAGCGGCTAATTCGCAGCCACTGAATCTAGGTTATAGCGCGGCCAAGCCAGACGGGCCATCCCCAGAATGAAATCCACTACCCACTCCGAAGATACCGAGCGCGGTAAGGCTGCCATCTGTTTCAACACGGTAACCAGCAATTCCTTCGCCTCCTCGCAGGAGGTTGTACAGATACCTGGTATCGGCATCGAATGCCAAGTCCGTGGGTTGACTCATTGCGCCGGAGAATCCGGCATCGGCGTCGATCAAGGTCGCGGTGCCATTGCTGCCAAGGGCATAGCTTGAGACAGTACCGTTGATGAAGTTGGCTACGTAGGCAAATTGTTGATCGTTCCTAATCACAATCCAGCAACCGTCTGTCTGCCCGTTCTTAGCCGAAATGGTTATAGGGGCAAGCATCCCGGTTCCCGTGTTCAGATCATACGAAGACACTCCCGTGTTGCCAAGCATGGGCAAGCCCGATTCGACGACGAACAAGCGGCCGTTGTTTTGAAAGTAGAGGGCAAATGGGCGCGGGCCAACGGAAGGGTTGGGGATCGGGTTGCTCAGCAACCCGCCAGCTTCCAATCGGAAAACATCGATCATGCTCCCAACTTTGTGGGTTACAACGATGGTATCGCCGGCAGGATTAAACCTCACCTCGCCGGGCACCGCGATCGGTGAACTTAACGCCCTGAAGGAGTTGGGGATCGCAGTTAACATACCGTTCGGGGCCACAGTAAATCCGGTAATGCCATTTCCTGCTACCGAAGAGTCCAAGACGTAAGCAAGGCCGCCGGATAGAGTGATGCTGGTCGGTTGATCCCCCGCATGGACCTTCTGAACAAACTTCAATTTGCTACCGAACACCGCAAAGACCGTCACATCGTCGCTGCCAGGATTGCAGGCATAAAGGAAGCGTCGGTCCCGGCTGAGGGTAAGACCGCCTTGGGTATCGAAGTCCACCCCTTGGCCATTGCCACGAGTTGAGTATGTGTGATTCAGCCGCAACGTGCCGTCCGCCGCGCGGCTAAAAGCGATCACCTCGTTCTCTTCGGCGTTGTTGGTCATCGCGAAAACCGCGCCAACTCCGTGTTTGTTCCCGTATTGCATTCCCAGGACGACCGACGCTAGTGGGGTAGCAAGTGCCTGAGCGATTCCACTACTTACAAGAGCAATGAGAGTAAGGCGACTATATAGCTTATTCATTTCTTCTCCAATTCAAATCATGCGTCAAGGTGTCTTTGTAAACATCTGGCGCCAGCTCCCTCAGACTGACAAAGTCCGTTGCTCGTTCATTGCGGTCGCGAGTGTCTGATCTCGCATCGTATTTAAGTGTTGCTAGACGGTGACGGGGTTCGTTGGAATAAAGTCCAGGAAGCTAAACGATCCGGGGCACAGAGTCGGCATCCGAACGCCAGGGAAACAGGTATTCCGCTTTGAGACGCCGGCAAACAGAGCGGGCGGATGAAATAGTTGAGTCTTGGGTGAGTTGCGCTTAGTCCAAGTCGTTAGGAGTTGAGGGAAACCACATCCGCGATAATCTGACCCTCGACTTCCTTGTACTCGGCGACGAGCATGTTTCGAAGGGATTGATCGACCTCGTGAAGCACTTAAAATGAGATGCGAAGAGACACTCGCGACCGCAATGAACTAGCAACGGACTTTGTAAGTCTGAGGGAGGCGGGCGCTGGACTCGCGCTGTTGGAGACGTTCCATGAAGGCTATTGCATTAACACCGTTCGGCATTTTTCCTCTCGTGGGTGCCATCTCACTATTTTTTACCGGGGCGATGCTGCCCGTGGAGAAGCTAACAAACAAGGTAGTGAGCCCCGCAGCCGACGGCCCGTTTGTTGGTCTCAAAGCGAAGAAACTGAACGATCCGGGGCACAGTGTTGGCAACCGTGCGTCCGGGAAACAAGTATTCCGCTTCGAGACGTTTGGCAACGAACGCTTCTGGACGGAAGCAATGCGGATGCCGCAGGGCATGATGAAGGAGAAGGTGACGATCCTTATGGCACTAAAAGAAGGCCTAATGATCGACATCGAAATGGTGGACCCTATTACCCGGGCGAACCTTGAAAGAGAGCTTAAGACAGACCTCTCCCCTCGAAATGCGCCGACGCTGCACGATCCGAAGGCGACGCTAAAGGTGCTCAATGCGAACGCATTCGCGGGACTGGTGACGGTCGACTCCAATCGGGACGGGCGTAGACGAGTGGAAAGTGGCGACAAGCTCGGCGTGGCCTGCGCGATCTGCCATACGATTACCGACAAGTCTGTCTTTGACCTGCCGGGCGGCGGGTCTGTTGGGCGGCGGATTGACGGGCCAGCGAATTGGAACCTGAACATGGGGCCCCTGCTCGCCACCGCCGCAAACTCTCTCGCTTACTATCCAAACTTGCAGCTTGAATTAGGCGGCAAGACGGCTGGACGGGCCCCGCGTGGGCTCTCTGCGGTCGCCAGCGAAGCAGAGGTGGACGCTTACCTGAAGAATCCTCGCTTCTATCCTCGCGGAACGTTCGACGATTCCTCGGACGGAGTCGGAAACCCTATTGCGAACGTCGCCTTCTTCAGGACCGACCTCGCTGCACCGTGGGGCTCGTCGGCGCTGAATAACGTATTGGATCACATTGCAAACGGCTCCTACACGGTTAATCTCGACATGACCACCCTCGCCACACCAGAAGGGCTAAAGCATCTGACGATGGCGAGCCCAAAGGCAGGACCGGAGCTTTGGCGCAATTACGTGGCTATCCTCAAACGTACTGGTGTGCGCGGTTATCCCTACGTGAAAGCGAAGATGATTCCCACTGGAGTTGGAAAGCCAGCCACGCCCACGGGCCGTCAAGTGGACAAAAGCAAGCTTTTCGATCTAAATGCCTACACGGACAGCCTTCCCGCCCCGAAAGGCGCGGTCGTGGATATGGCATCCTTCGCACGGGGACGCGAGGTCTTCCGCCAAGAATGCACGAGTTGTCACAACGTAGATCAGAGCAAACCGGTGCCGCCGATAATCGTCGACGTCCGTAAACTCGACCCTGGTTACCGCCCGAGTGTGCTTGCAAGGCGTAAGGCTCCCCTTAGCCCGATTCAAAACTCACAGGGCACTTTCGACGACCGGGCAGTAGTCGAGGATGCGAGTGGACGGGGAGAGAAGCGCGGTTTCTCGATGCCCCTTCTCCTGGATTTAGCCCGCAAGCCATTCTTCTTGCACGATGTGTCCGTAACTAGTCTGGAAAGTTTGCTAAATCAGGCGCGTGGGGCGAAGTCGCCGCACCCGTTCTACATTCGCGACGAGGCTAGACGGAACGATGTTGTGACCTTCCTGAAAGGCCTGGACACCGGTACACAAAACGGGCGAATGAAATAGGTTAGGACGACCGATGAGGGGTTGCGATAAAACCAACCCATCGGAGTTAGAAGGAAAAACAGATCATGAACACTAGCGAAAACTCCAATACGGAATCTCTTTGGCTGGCCACATCCGACGGTCGCCGCCAGGAATCAAATGCGACCATAGACGGTCGATTTGATGTCGCAATCATTGGGGCTGGAATTGTCGGCATATCTACGGCTTATCAGTTACGATCTTCTGGGCTTCGAGTCATTCTCCTTGAAGCGCGGACTGCCCTCTCGGGGGTGACAGGACACACGACGGGCAAGCTGACTTCTCAACATGGCTTAACCTACAAGCGGCTTATCGACGAGCGCGGATTTGAGTTCGCAAAGTTGTATGGGGAAGCAAACGAGTGGGCCATACGCTTTGCTGAATCGGAGATTGCCAGCCTAGGAATCGAGTGCGACCATGCCCGCGAAGCAGCCTATGTGTGGTCTCCCACCTCAGAGGGACTTGAAGAGATTCGTGCCGAGGTCGAGGCATGCTCTTCCCTGAATATGCCCGCAAGTTTTGTGGGACCTGAAGCGATACCCGTTCCGTCGTTCGGAGCCATCAAGTTTAGCGATCAGGTCAGGTTTCACCCCCTCAAGTTCTTGCGAGCCCTGCTGGATGCGGCCGTACTAGAAGGCGTCCAACTTGCGGAGAATTACCGAGTTACCTCGATCGACGAAGCCGAGGACGGGTGCACCCTCCAAACCGAGCAAGGCGAAATCAAAGCCGACAAGATTATGATCGCGACCAATTATCCCATCGAGGATTCCGGCTGGTTCGTGGCGAAACTAGCACCGTACCGGTCCTACGCGTCCTCGTTTGTCCTAAACTCCGATCCGCCGGAGGGAATGTACATCTCCTCTTCGGGGCCGCTACGATCATTCAGAAAGCACAGCAGCGAGAATGGAGACTACTTGATCGTTGGAAGCGGACACCATCGCGTGGGACAAGACTCGAATGCGCAAGCTAATTTCGAAGATCTTGAGGCGTGGGCAAGAGCGAACTTCGACGTTCGAGAACTATCGCACCGATGGTCGACCCAAGACAATTGGACCCCTGATGAACTGCCGTACATTGGCCTGTCGCCAGATAAAACGAGAATGTTCTTGGCGACCGGATTCGCGGGCTGGGGAATGTCGACGGGATTGGTGGCGGGCAAGATCATCTCCAATCTGATCACGACCGGGGAAAGTGCCTGGTCGAACATTTATGACCCGTCGCGATCTTCGTACGGGGCGCTCGCTGAAATAGTAAAAGAAAACGTTCAGACCGTAGGACGCCTGGTTGGGGACCGGCTCGGCAGTGCGGAAGTAGGTTCGTTAGCCGACATTCCACTTGATTCGGGAGCCATCTGGCAGGCCAAGGACAGGCGGGTGGCGGTTTATCGGAGCGCAACCGGGCAACTTCAAGGCCTGTCTACCGTTTGCCCGCACGTCGGCTGTCAAGTGGATTGGAACGATGCAGAGAAATCGTGGGACTGCCCATGCCACGGCTCAAGATTTGATCTGGAAGGCAACGTCCTCCACGGTCCAGCCGTCAAGGCACTTGAAAGAGTCGATCTCGATTCATTAGAAGGAGGCACGGCGGTTGTCGCTACGGACGCTACGAGGATTCAATCCTCACCCTGAAAAACGGTAAGCCGTCTCAACAAACTCTGAGGCTGGAGGGGATTGACGCGCCTGAATCCGATCAACCTTTTCCGCAGCCTCCCCCGCAACCGATAAGTACGGCGAAAAAGAGTGCGATCCAAATGGTTGCCACTGGGTGTTTCATATTGCGACCTGACGAGGTTTGCGCAATCTTATCGCGTCAAGCCAACGGAGGCTAGCGAATGCCAAGGTCTTCGATGACGATCTCGCCACGCTCGACAGCATCCTCGATCGCTCTCTTGTTGGCTTCCCATGCAGCATCAGACTTGAAGTAGGAACGGGGAAGGGTTATACGAATTTGGCTTTGGCTCGGGCGGCACATCGCAACCAAGTGAACGGCCAACGCGGTTTCATCTTCTAATAGCAATCTGATTGACCGAGGATAAGTATGATTAATTTTGATAGAGCCTTAACCCGACGCGGAGCTTTGGCCACGCTGGGAACTTTAGGCGTGGCGGCAGCCATTCCTTCCATTGCCCGCGGTGAAATCGCCTCGCGATCGTCGGCGCAAGCAATCTCCGATGAAGATATCTTCAATTTTGCTTTGAACCTGGAGTATTTGGAAACCGAGTACTACCTGCTCGGCACGACGGGAAGCGGCATAAGCGACTTCGATGCCGGGTCCAATCCGGGCACGGTCAATGGCGGCCACATGGTTCCCTGGCGAAACAACGATTACAAACAGTTCATGGAAGAAATCGCCCGGAACGAACTCGCGCACGTGAAGTTTTACCGAAGGACCCTTGGGACCAAGGCTGTAAGCAGGCCGGAACTCGATCTGAAGGGCGGGTTTATGGCCGCTGCCAAAGCGGCTGGCTTAGGCGACAACTTCGACCCCTTCTCAAGCGAGATGAACTTCTTTCTTGGCGGCATGCTGATCGAGGATGTTGGAGTGACTCTATACACGGGAGCCGCGCCTCTCATCCAGAACAAAGACTATCTCCAAGCTGCCGCCGCAATTTTAGCGGTCGAAGCCCACCATATGGGCATGGTTCGTTCGACTCTATATCGAATGGGCAAAGCTGCCCGGGATGCGGCGGGCGCGATTTCCGACGCTAGGGACAAGCTGGATGGCATGGCCGACTTGGATCAAGGGATCGTGATGGATGGCAAGGCAAACTTTGTTCCATCTGACAGCGACGGCAAGGCGTTTATCCGAACACCCTATCAGGGCCTTAGAATCGTTTACCTCACAGACCAACCGGGCGTCAGCCAGGGCGGACTATTCCTAAGGATTGAACGGGACTTTAAGAACGACGAAGTAAGAGCCACCTGTCAGCAGGTTTAGGTTTGTTGCCCGTCAAAGAGGATGCGAAGATCTAGTGGCCCGATATCGACTATGGACACTTCATGGCGGTGGCGCAGACACGTTTCCAGTTCGCGTTAGGAAGCGACACTTCACTGGGCGATAGAAGGCCATCGTCCAAGGGGCATGAGATCACTTATCCCATTTATTGCCACTTCAACTCTAGCGCTTGTAGCAGGTGCAATTTATACGCCTCGCAGTAATTCTGTGAATGTTGGCAATATCCAGGTGAAGCAGGGCAATGCTAATTCAGGCCAAGCGGTGTTTCGGTTTGAGACGTTTGGAACCGAAGGATTCTGGACGGATGCTCCCGCACTAAAGGCTCCACTAGCGCAAAGATTACGTCTGGGCAGGTTATCCTAGCCAGGTGGTACATGAGCAATTTTAATTGGGATGAGAAAAAGGAACAGGCCGCCATTCACTTTGCTCTTGGCAGACTGACCTGTGAGGAGATCGCGCTTGAGGTTGCCGTTACAAGAGGGACCTTGGAAATTTGGTATGCATGCGACGACTTCCAAGCGCGGATCGAGTGTTATAGAATTAAAATCCTTAAGGGGCTGCAGTATCGTGGGCTACCCAAGCTGGTTGCTCGCATCGGGCGCTTGCGACAACGCTGGAATCAAACCGATCAGGTAATCACCCAGAAAAGAATGGCCTAGACACGGGCATTGCGCACAGTGTTCACTAAATCCTGCCTGGGGGAGACGATGCCCTCCGTTGCAGACCCCGCGCACCCTCCAATCATCATCGCACCCTAGGCAGGGGAAGCAGATACGCTGGCTGGTATAGCGGCGGATTCTACTTCCTGAAGCGACAAAGTCTGCTGCAGGGCGTTGCGGAAATCGCCGTCAGAGTGCATTGCCATAGGCCCGTAGTTTGTGAGCGCAGCAACTAAGTCATCCTCAGGCATGCGATCATCCGCTAGGGCTGCCCAGTTCTTTAGGAGCCACCGGAAATGCCCGGATTCAGCCCAATCACACTTAAGACGTTTAAGCGCTTTAACTTGGTCACAAACCCTTTTCTTGCTCAAAACATCGATGCAGAAATGATCCACGCATCGGATCAATCCCGTCGCTTCCAACAAAACCGTTGGATCGTACAGGGGCAGCAAGGCTGCATTTGATTTTAGTATTCATATAAAGGAAGTTGCGGTAGAAAGAAACCAGACTTATGAGGCTATTTTCGACCACACTGAGCGTAACAATACCGCCGTGGCCAAAAGAGAGCTGATAACCGAGGGTAAGCGTGTAGTTGTCTCTCTGTCACGAACATTGCTGTTCGCTAACGGCTCTCCTTGGGGAGGAGCGGGCATGACCGCTTTGACTAGATTGGGAGTTTGGCTCTTGCAAGTCGGGGTGGACATTTGCCACGGCGCGCCGTACCATCCTCAAACCCAAGGCAAGCTGGAGCGATTCCATCGAACCCTCAAAGCCGATGTGATCCAGGGCCGTCCCTACAAGGATTTAGAGTCTTGCCAGAGGGCGTTCAACGCCTTCCGGCACTCGTACAACCATCATCGACCTCATGAGGCCCATGAACTAGCCGTGCCCTCTAGCAAGTACATTCCGAGCTCTCGAAGCTTTCCAACCCAATTGCTCGAACCCGAGTACGACTCCCAAGATGCTGTGCGAAAGGTCCAAATAGGCGGAGAGGTCAACTACAAAGGCATCGCGTTCGACGTTCCCAGGGCCTTGGCCGGACAACGAGTCGGCATTAGGCCAAGCGAGCAAGACGGCGTCGTCGAGGTCCGGTTCTTTCGCGAAATTGTAGCGCAGGTTAACCTGCGCTACAATTCCCCCTAACGGAATGTGTCCACCATGTCCCCGAACACCTGTCAACAATGTGCCCGGTCTATACAGCTACAAGTTGTGGAGAGTCTCAGTTGCTAGCCTCAACACCCTCTTCGTCGCTGTGAAGGCATACAAACACCTTCGTCGCTATGGAGGCATTCCTCAATTCTAGGGGCCAGGTATCCTGATTGGACAACAGAATGAAGACTGTTCGGAGGAGCCTGCCATTTAGAGGAGATTGCAACATTCGTTGCATGCTAGATCGGCGCTGCTTACACCTACCTATTCAAATTCTTCGATAAACTACGCCCACCCCATTCGTCCAAGGAGGCTTTACCTTGGAACACGGTAGCGGCGCTTTGCTCGCAATCCTGATCGTCTTTGTGGCGGCCCAGCTTGGATCGGAGCTGGCTCAACGACTCAAGTTCCCTTCCGTTGTCGGGCAAATCGCGGCGGGGATGGCGGTCGGCCCATCGGCGCTTGCCTGGGTAAAGATCAACGAGCCTCTTTC
The DNA here is from genome assembly GCA_014380605.1 of Fimbriimonadaceae bacterium. Classification (GTDB taxonomy): domain Bacteria; phylum Armatimonadota; class Fimbriimonadia; order Fimbriimonadales; family Fimbriimonadaceae; genus 55-13. The sequence continues at coordinate 14,026 of JACMJO010000183.1, forward strand.
TGTCTTTGCCGAGATTGGGGCGGTGCTTCTGCTGTTTGCGGTTGGCCTGGAGACAAACCTGGCCGACCTTCGCAAGGTCGGGAAAGTTGCCCTGCTCGTTGGAGTGATGGGAGTTATCCTGCCATTTGCGGCCGGCGCAGGCTGGGCGATGGCCGCCGGGTTTGAGGTTCACAAGGCCCTCTTCGTCGCGGCCGCGTTTGTGGCCACCTCCGCAGGAATAACGGCCAGCGTCCTCCAAGAACTTGGCGTGCTAAGTCGAATCGAGAGCCGCATTATTCTTGGAGCGGCGATCATCGACGATATCCTTGCGATGTTGATTCTTGGCGTCGTCACCGCCCTCCAAACTGGAACGGGAGTCGACTTCGTCCAGCTTCTCAAAGTCCTCGCGCAAGCCATCGGTTTTGTAGTTGTCGTCGCAGTAGTTGGGCGCTACATCATGAGACGCTCCTCGAAGCTCATGGATGCGCCGATGGACTCTCAGTCGCCCCTCATCCTGTCTATCGCGATCTGTTTGGCGTTGGCGGTGGCGGCGGCCTATACCGGTTTGGCGGCGATCATCGGAGCCTTTTTGGCGGGCATGATCCTGTCCGAAACCCAGCACCGAAAGGACCTGCAAAACGACACCAAGCCGATTCTCGCCTTCATCGTCCCATTCTTTTTTGTCGTGACGGGCATGCAAGTCAACCTGCAACTTCTGGGCTCGTGGTCCGTGATCGGCATGGTTGCGCTGGTTACAGTGCTTGCCATCCTCAGCAAACTGATTGGCGCGGCGATTGGCGCTAAGTCGCTTGGAACCAAGGGCGCGATGATTGTGGGAGTTGGCATGGTGCCCCGAGGCGAGGTTGGAATCATTATCGCCAGCATCGGCCAGCACGCGAAGATATTTAGCGACACCATCTATGCCGTCATCATCGCGATGTCTTTGCTGACGTCGATATTCGCTCCTCCTATATTGAAAGCGCAGTTCAAGAAGAACGCGGAGGCATCGTGAAATCATATAAGAAGGTGGAGACTGCCATCATTCTGATCCTTGCAAGCGTGGCGCTCGTCGCCCTCCCGGTTGGCATTCAGATCCTTCGGGAAGAGGGTTGGGAAGGGGTTTGGAAGCGCAAACGCGCGACCATCACCAAGATGATCCCCGAGTCCGCTCCGATCGTCGATGAGGCAGATCGGGCGACTCGGAAGATGGGTCTGCAGAAGTAGACAAAACTCAGGGTCAAGAGGCGCATATAATGGCGATATGAAGCTTGGTGAACGCATGCATCAATATTCGGAGTGGGCCAAGAGCCATCCGGTGGCGTTCGGAGCAATCTTCGCGGTAGCCGTAGCTATCGGCTCCGTGATTCCGGCATTGGTTGGACACCGAGACGTTAACTGGCTCTTTTCCTTCGCCGCGGGGTTGGTCTTTGGTGTTGTCGCTGGTATTGCAGCATCCAGAGGCATCATGCCGTCGGGCGATTAATAGCTTTGGCTTCGTTAGGGAACCTGAATCGACGCGACGATGTCCAGAAACAGCTTTGCGCCTCAAGACGCTCCTGCCACACGATCGGCAGGCCACTGACCACAGTCTTGACGCTACATCGACAAGCCCTGCTCAGGATTCCAGTGGCCATCATTTGCGCTTCGGAGAGCTTCATTCCCGAGTCCCGATCCCTAGGGAATGAGGTTCGGGAGTAATGAGGAGGACGATCTGACGCAAATGGTTTAGCGTTTGCCTAGAGCCTCAAGACTGGGGTTTGTGGTTGGCAGAGTGGGAGGCTGGGGCGTTTTGAGGCGCAAACCTTATTAGAAGCTCCATTTACTCACCGGTGACACCCAATACCACAGTCTATGAAGCAGAGGTGTGATAGCGCCTCAGGAGAGCTTCATGAAGATTCAATTTATCGCCATCGCGGTTGCGGTGGCTGGCGTTGCCGCCATTGCCCAGGATCGGATGGTCCATTCTCACTTTACTAAGAGTCCAATCGTGATCCGGGAAATGGGCACGGACACCATGATGATCATCGACAAGTGGATGCCCGAACCCAAGAAAGTCGCCATGAAGATGATCGACAAGTATGGCCAGCCAAACGAAGCCACCAAGCATCGTCTCATCTGGTGGGACAATGGCCCGTGGAAGTATTCGATCCTCGAGAATGTGGAAATCCCGCATGACTTCCCAATGCCGCACAAGGACATGCTGCGCCAAGTTATTAACTACAAGGTGATGCCGGATAAAGTAGATGATCTTTCCAGCTACGATGGCAGCGTCATCTTCGATCGCACCCCCGGCGAACTAAGCGCCCGATGCGATAAGGAGGAGGCGAATTTTCTCGCCATCAACCTTGCTCACGACGTGGTTACCGGCAAACGATCCGTCAAAGATGCCCGCAAGTTCTACGCCATGACCATCAAGGCCTCGATGGCAATGACGGCCACTAGTGAGCAAAAAGAGTACATGATGGGCCTAACCTTCAAACAGCCAATGATGATGACAAACGCGCCCGACACGCCGTACCGCGAGTAGTCTTTGACCTTCGACGGCCAAATGCCCCAGCCCGCGATGGCAGGGGCATTTTGTTTGCTCCAGGTCGCGATTGCCGGTTGAGTGACTTGTCTCCGGGTGAAATGACGCCGAGTTCGGGACGGCAAGAGACTGTCAACCCTGTTGCATGTAAGTGGCGGCGGCTTTTTTGACAGATTTATGGCGCCTCAAGACGCTCCCGCCACCCGTTCGGCAGTCCACGGGCCACAGTCTTGAGATACCGTCTTGCTAGCGTGTTGTCAAGAGCATTTGTGGATCGAAGGGTTTTCCGCTTTTGAGGACTCCATAGATGACTCGTAGGTATTTGTGCATAAGGGCTCCAATTGCGGCCATGGGTGGTTTTCCGGCCTTGACGAGTCGGTTGTAGAAGTCGGTGAAGGGACCTTTGCCGCGGATCGCGACAGGCACTTGAGCTTGGTCCCGTTCGAGCAGGCGTCGTGGGCAAAGTCCATACACCAGACGTGCGAGGGCCGGCGGGCGCTAAGCTCAAGCTTGAGGCCAGCTGCCCATAAGTCACCAAACCTTTCACTAGCTCGATGACTACCATAGCCGTCATTACATATGATGTCAAGAGGGGGTTATTAGATTATGAATTTTATTGTTTCACGGTCTTAGCGCAGTCGTCGATCTGTCGAACATTGCTGCTCGCCGTAAACCCTCAAAAATTAGGGGAGACCCAACCAGCCTGAATTGGCTGGGCTCCATGCTTTTTGCTGTTTAGCCAGCACTCAACCACCGGCCAACATGAGTATTGCTGATGTCCTTTCAGAAGGACAGTCAGGGTTTTGATGCCATAAAGTCTTGGACAATTTCAATTACCAAAATTGGCGGTAGGAAGATAGTGGACTAACGGGGGCTTCGTATCGTCGCCACGTACTTCAGGCTTTCCGGTGTTCTTTTCCAGCCCACTTCGACTTTTTGCGCGGAACCGTTCCCTTCGACCTTGGGTATATCCAAGTTCGTTTAAGAGAAGTTGATGGCATCTGGACGCTCGCTTGAAAAGTACAAGGAGAAACGCTCGTTTCACAGATGCCCGAGCCAACTGGCGGAGATTCCAAGGGTAAAGGATTTTCGTCATCCAGAAGCATGCCGCTACCCGCCTCAACTACACTACGACGACGCTCGTCGTTTC
>JACMJO010000184.1 GCA_014380605.1 Fimbriimonadaceae bacterium
GACGGCCTTGTCTTTCCACTCTGGATGGTAGAGGCGGGTAAACGCCTGCCAGATGTGGGTGTCGAGTGGGACGGCTTCGCCTTTCTCGAAACCATAGAGAGCGATACAGTCGGCCAGTTTAGGGCCAATTCCTGGGAGGCTGCAGAGTTCAGCGTGGATGGTTGGGTAGTCGGCAGTTTTGAGTTGCTCCAGCCAATTTTCTGCGCCTCGCTCCTTGAGTGCTTGGGCGGCTTTGGGGATGGTGGCTCCGCGGTAGCCGAAGCCGGCGCTTCTCAGTTCTTGCTCGTCGATTTGAGCGACACGGACCACCGACGGGAAGGCGTGGAGGCCGTGGTCTAGAGGTTCTCCAAATGTGCCGAGTTTCCAACACATCGGGATGATGCGGTGAAGGTTGTTGTTGGCGGTGCAGAGGAAGGTGAAGAGGGTCTCAACCAAGCTACTTGGTCGCATGAGGCGGATGCCCTTGAGTTGGTCGATGGCGGGCTTGAGTTCGGGGCCGATCTCGAGGATTTTGGCTTCGGTTTCCTGGGCGTTCTGGTCGAGTCGGAAGAAACGGCTGGCCCCGATTTTCGACGCATTGGTTTTGAACCGTAGCCGCAGGCCCTCAGCCTGCGAATCCGGACCTTGCGCAGGCTGAAGACCTGCGGCTACGGGCTCTACTCGGTACCAGTTAGCACCATCCACACCAAGCCATGAGCCATCTTCCTCTTTGCGCCAGCGGAAGACCTGGCCGCTTCTTAGGCATAGGGCGAGTTCTAGGCGACCGTCGGGGATATCCAGGGTGAATTCGTTCAGAGGGATCCTTCGGGGAGCATCTCTAGGAATTCGTCTTCGGTTAGGACGGGCACTCCCAGTTGCTCGGCTTTGGCCAGCTTGGAGCCTGCTCCGGGGCCAGCGACTACATAGTTGGTTTGCTTGCTCACGCTTCCAGCGGCTTTGCCACCCATCTGGCCAACCAGGTCCTCAGCGGCGTCTCTGGCGAACTTCTCTAGCTTGCCGGTGAAGACGAAGGTTTGGCCCTGGAAGAGGTCGCTCTTGGGTCCCTCGGGCTCGACCGGGGCGACTCCGCATTCGAGCAGATCATCGATGAGGGCTTGGCTGGCGGGGTCTTGGAGCCACTCTTCAACCTCAGTGGCGGTTCTAGGGCCAACATCGGCGATGGCCATGAGGTCTTCTTGAGTGGCCTTTCGGAAGCGCTCTAACGTTAGGAACTCTTTAGCCAGATCTTTGGCTCCTCGATCACCGACAAATCGGATGCCGAGGCCGAAAAGGAAGCGGTCAAGAGGTTGCGTCTTGCTAGCCTCAATAGCCGCCAACAGGTTATCAATACTTTGGTCTCCTAACTTTTCTAAACCGACCAATTGCTCGCGGTGGTCTCTGAGTCGATAGACGGACGGGAGGTCCGACAGCAAGCCAAGTTCGAGGAATCGGTCAATCAATTTTTCACCTAATCCCTCAATATCCATGGCACCTCGATGGACGAAGTGGCGAATCTTTGCGGAGATCTGGGCCGGGCATTGTTTATTAGGACACCGAAGTATTACTTCGCCTGGCTTCTCGACCAATGGCGTCTGGCATTCGGGGCACGCGGCAGGCGTTGTGGGTACGGGTAGGTCCTCAGTCCGTTTCTCCAACACGGGGCCGACGACTTCAGGAATCACGTCTCCGGCCCGTTGGACGATGACGATGTCGCCCGGTCGAACATCTTTTCGGCGCAGTTCCTGGTAGTTGTGAAGGGTTGCCCGAGTGACGGTTACTCCACCAACCACGACGGCTTCCAAATCCGCAACCGGTGTGACGGCTCCCGTGCGCCCTACTTGGGCAAAGACCGAGTTCAGCTTTGTAAACGCCTGCTCGGCGGCAAACTTATAGGCGGTCGCCCATCGGGGACCTCGCGATGTGAACCCGAGTTGCTCCTGCTCATCCAAGGAATTCACTTTGATGACCACTCCATCAATAGCGAAAGGTAGGGCCGCTCGACTCGCCTGCACACCGTCGATGAATTCAATCAAGGCTTCGATCCCTTTCACAACCTTGGGTTCGGTGCGAGCAGCGAAGCCAAGCTCTCTCAGCCTCGCCAAGATGGCGGACTGGGCGCCAGCCAGCCTTCGGCCGGTGGACAGTTCGACGGCTCCGGTTCCGTAGGTATAGAAGTTCAGCTTCCTTAAGGCCGTGAGGCGACTGTCTAATTGCCTCAATCCACCTGCAGCGGCGTTCCGAGGGTTGGCGAAGAGCTGATCGCCCTTTTCCGCCTTAGCTCGGTTTAGTTCAGCGAAGACGTCTTTCAGCATAACGACCTCACCTCTGACCTCGATTCTTCCTGGAAGCGGCTCCTGAAGGCGGAGAGGAATGCCGCGAATGGTCTTTGCGTTGTGGGTCACGTTTTCGCCGGTCGCGCCGTCGCCTCTCGTGGTCGCGATATCCAAGGCTCCGTCAACAAAGGTCAAAGAGATTGAAGCTCCGTCGAATTTGAGCTCGGCAAAGTATTCAACTTCGTCCTCCGTCTCCAAGCCTCGTTTCACTCGCTTGTCAAACTCACGAAGCTCGTCGTGGCCAAAGGCGTTGTCTAGGGACAACATCGGCGTCAGGTGTCGATGCGGCTCAAAGCCGGCGATGGGCGGAGCGCCAATCCTTTGAGTTGGCGAATCGGAGGTTCTCAGGTCGGGGTGGGCGGCCTCGATGTCTTGAAGCTCTCGGAAAAGCCTGTCCCATTCGCTATCACTAATCTCGGGGGCATCGAGCACATAGTAGCGGTAGGCGTGGTGCTCGAGGATTTGGCGCAATTCAGCGGCGCGGGCGGAGCGGTCCATCGTGAAGAAGGATACCGCTGGGTACAAGATGAGCGGAGTCGGATTGTGGCGGTTTGCAAATTCGGAAGCCACCCGTATCTCGCGAAAAAAGAGGCGAGTGCGTGAAATAGTTGATCTACTCTTCGATCCCAGCTTCAAGAATCCCGTCCGCTACATAGATCGGGGCGTCGAATCGGACGGAAAGCGCGATCGCATCGGATGGGCGAGCGTCGATTTCGATCTCTTCCTTGTCGGTCCGAACGTACAGTTTTGCGTAGTAGATCGTGTTCCAGAGATCATCGATCACGACTCGATCCAGGTTGGAATTCAACCTATCCAAAATTGCTTTGACCAGATCGTGCGTCATGGGCCGATCGGGACGGGTTCCTTCTAGCGGCAAGCTGATTGCCTGAGCCTCGTATGGCCCGATGAGAATCGGGAGCTTCCGCTCACCGTCGGAGAGGAGAACGAATCTGGATATCGAGCCGTTGCTCTCAGCCGCGAAAACACCCTCAATCTGAACCTCGATGAGCTCGCCCATCGAACCAGGCTCCCGAGCAGAGCCATTTCCATCATAAGGAAAAAACGATGGCGGATCCTCGAAATTTTCCGAATCGTTGGGTTCTTCGGGCATGGCTAACGTTACCTTGAAGCCGCTTTCGTGATTGGGGCGTACTCGAGCCTTTTTGGCAAGGTCAAGGGAATGAATCTTCGCTCCAAAGCCAGCTTGCGGTTCTCGGCGATCTGATCCGGATCATTCGTGTATCCGATACTGAGGACCACCTTTTGTCTCTTGGAGGCCCATTCAAGGCGCTTCACCGAGTCGGCGACAAACTCC
>JACMJO010000185.1 GCA_014380605.1 Fimbriimonadaceae bacterium
GTCTGAACCGTATTGTCGAAGTCGATAAAAACTCCGCCCACGCCGTTAAGAACGCTGCCAATAAGGAGGTCGGTAAATATCGTGGATGTACCGCCAACAATCGTGGCTGGCGCGGTGAATGTCACCATCAGCTCAAACGTATTGCCGTTGTAGTTCTGGTCCTGCGCGCCTAGCGTAAACGATCCCAAGTTGTTGAAGTCGGTGCCAGGCGTAGGATTGCCGCCAAGATCGAGCTGCCCTCCAACCGTCGTGTTATCGAAGGTGGAGCTGGTGTACACAAGGTTGAACAGGCTGTCCGTGTTCGCAAACGCGTTGGCGTTAAAACGGCCTTGGGTGAATCCCGTAAATTGTACTTCGGCGGCGGTTGCGCTGCTCGCAATTGCGATTGCCAGACCGATAACCGCAAGCGAAGCCTTGCTCTTTAGAATGAAATTAAACATGTCCTCTCCAAGGAAACAGAGCAAAGCTCTAAGAAACTTCGTTGACTATGCGTTTGTCGGTGACTCGCCAGCAAGTCTCACTTTTCTCTGTCAGCCGATTGATGGACAGAAACAATCAGACACTACGGGGCATCGGTTGTGGAGATTCAAGAAATGGAGGAAGCCCAACTGGGATTAATGTTGGGCTCCTCGCGTGGAGAATTGCCATCGCATTCTATCTATGCTCTGGCTAATCTCAATATCGTCGCGCGCCCACTGCTCTGCTAGTCTTGATTTACGTGTCCATCAATCAACGGACAGGGGATAGATGGCGCCGAGCCCGTCCGGGGGAGGAAGCAGGGCTCTGGCGCCTGGGTGAGGGTCAGGCCTGGACGAAAAACGTCATTGGCCTCAATGAGTGTTGTCCGTTTCCCTCTGACTTGACAGTCGGAGTTTACATGTCCACAAATGGGCTGACGGCTAGAAAGGGAAAGAGTGAGGCAACCCGGCGGATTTGAGTGAGGTGCCGGGCTCCTGCGTTGTTTGTAGACGCCTCGGCACGGGGCAGTGCCTTGGCTTGTGTATTGTCCCAGGCCCTTGTAGATTCCTGATAGTCTCGGTTTTTCTGTCCATGGAATCGTGTACATGAACCTTGCAATTCCTGCGGTTTTCTTACGCTTTGGCTAAAATTGGTGAAGTAGTCTCTAAGCCTTGGTAAGGCCAGCTCTTCCGAAACGTTCCGAACTCCCACGGTGGTCGCATTACGCAATTGCCATCGTTCTTAGCGCATTGCTGGTCTGGCTCCGCGTGGCGCTTACCCCCTTGATGGGCGAGTCGGCTCCGTTCTTTCTCTCTTCGCTGTCAGTGATGATCGCGGCGTTCATTGGCGGCGTTTGGCCCGGATTGCTGGCGACGATGCTCATGACAATTTCGGGCGCCTTCGTCGTCGCAACCCCAGAAATGTTTGAAAACAACGTAAAGATGCGACTGTTGCTGGGCGGCCAACTGGCGATGAACGTCTGCATCAGCCTCATCTGCGGCGCCTTGAGAAGCAGCGAGCAGGTGGCAGAAAAGAGCGCGATACAAGAACGCGAAACACTTGGCCACTTAGATTCGCTCTTTAAAAGCATTACCGACGCATTTGTGGCCGTTTCCCATGCCATGCGGCTCACAAGCTTCAACCCCGCGGCCGCTAAGCTCTGGGAGCTGACGGAGGAGTCGCTTGGGAAGCCGATTGCGGACGTGTTGCCCACGACTATAATGTTCGCGGTGAATGCGCCCTGGGAAAAGGCGCTCGAACTGAATGAATCGGTCACCGTGGAGATCGACGTCCCATCAACGAAAGTGTCCTTCGAGGTGCGGACTTTCCCCGGCCCCGCGGGGCTCCTCGTCTACTTTCACGACATCACTGAGCGGGTTGAATCGAGCGAAGAGATCGCGGAGCTCGCAATCAAACAAGAGCGGGCGAATGCTTTCTTGGATTCTTTGCTGACCCATGCTCCCGTTGGATTTGCGTTTTTTGACCGCGAGTATCGATGTGAGCGTGTCAACAAGGAGCTTCCCGCTATAACCGGAATCGCGGCGTCCGATCTTATTGGCAAACCCCTTAGAGAAGTGTTTCCTGACTTGGCGGAAAACATTGAGACGTTTATCGACCACGTTTTCGAAACCGGCAAGGCGGTCGATCAGCTGGAGGTTCTGGCGAATAATCCTCTAAGGCCGGGAAAGCCCTTCTACTGGCACACGGCTTTGTATCCCGTTACGAGTGCGTCGGGCACCGTCGATTCAGTCGGGGTGGTCTTTATAGAGGTAACCCGTCGGAAAGAGATTGAAGATCAACTCCGGGAAAGCGAGTCCCGATTCAGAGATGTAGCCGACAATGCACCGGTAATGATTTGGGTATGCAATCCAGACGGATCCTCCAATTGGTTCAATAAGCCTTGGCTGGACTTTAGACAGGTGTCATTGGACGATGCCATCTGCGAAGGCTGCTTCGCAAATACACATCCCGATGACGAGCCGTGGGTCAATGAGGCTCATCGCGAGGCGTTTCAGCTCGGCGAACCTTTCAGCATCGAGTATCGAACTAAGGACGGGGGCAACGAGTACCGCTGGCTGCACGTCAAAGGCAATCCGGTCTTTGGGCCCGATGGGAAGGTCTCGAGTTTCCTCATGTCGAGCATCGACGTCACGGACAGAATGGGGATGGAGGAGAACCTACGCCGCAGTCTGGCTAACGAGAGATCGGCTAGGGGCGAAGCCGAAGAGGCAAATCGCATGAAGGACGAGTTCCTTGCGGGCCTTTCGCACGAGCTGAGAACTCCCTTAACAACTATGCTCGGGTGGACCGAACTCTTGATGAGACCGAAAGTCCGCGAGGCGGAATTGATCGAAGGGTTGCAGGTCATTCAAAAGAGCAGCAAACTTCAGCTACAGCTCATCAACGACTTGCTGGACATGAGCCGCATCAACGTCGGCAAGATTAATCTTGAGCTTGAATATGCAGAACTCACGGATGCAGTGCTTTCGACCGTAGACTTGGTGAGGACGTCTGCCGAGGAAAAGAAGATCGCCTTGAACTTCACAGCTCCAGCTACACCGATAATCGTCCGTATCGATGCTGATCGCTTTACCCAGATCTTATGGAATCTCCTCTCGAACGCGATCAAGTTCACCCCCGTAAACGGAAACGTGAACGTAGACATTGCCGCTGACTCAGAAAACGCCAATATCTCCGTTACGGACACCGGTGTCGGCATTGAGGCAACTTTCCTGCCGTATGTTTTTGATCGGTTTCGGCAGGAGGATGCTACAAGGTCGCGCAGGCATGGAGGTCTGGGCCTTGGTTTAGCCATCGCCAAGCAGCTGATCGAGCTCCATGGCGGCAACATTGCCGTCAAAAGCGATGGTCCAGGAACGGGTTGCAAGATCACACTAAGCATTCCGATCTCCGAGGGGATGAATCTCCAACCGAAAATCCATCCTTCGCGCATCAATTCCGACGTCGACGATGAGAGACGCCTCGTCGACGTTTGTATTCTCCTGGTAGAAGACGACACGATGTCGAGGCAAATCCTCAAGCGGATACTGGAAGCTGAAGGAGCACTTGTCATCCCCGCCAGCTCCGCGCCCATGGCGAGGAAACTCATTCGGGAAACAACGCCGGAGGTTATGATCAGCGACATCGGGCTTCCTGACGAGGACGGCTATCAGCTCATTAGGAGCATTAGAGGCGTGACAGGA
>JACMJO010000186.1 GCA_014380605.1 Fimbriimonadaceae bacterium
CGGCAGAAAGTACACCTTCCTCCTGACCCTCATGATGATGGGTGTTTCGACCTTTGCAATTGGCCTTATCCCGGGATACGAGCAGATCGGGATTTTCGCCCCGTTGTTGGTACTCCTTCTGCGCCTTGTCCAGGGATTGGCATTGGGCGGGGAATATGGAGGTGCCGCAACCTATGTTGCCGAACACGCCCCCGTAGGTCGTCGTGGCTTCTTCACCAGCTTCATTCAAACAACGGCAACATTGGGACTTTTCGTTTCTCTCCTCGTGATCCTCGTCACCCGTTCGACTCTGGGCGAGGCGGAGTTCAGCCAATGGGGTTGGAGAATCCCATTCCTCGTCTCGGCCGTCCTTGTTGTCCTAAGCTATGTTATCCGACGGAAGATGGACGAGTCGCCGCTGTTCAAACAGCTGAAGTCGGAAGGAAAGACCAGTGCGAATCCGCTCAAAGAAAGCTTTGTTAATCCGGTCAACCGACGGCTCGTCCTCATCGCCCTGTTTGGAGCCACGGCCGGGCAAGGCGTGGTCTGGTACACAGGCCAATTCTATGCCCTGTATTTCTTGCAGACGGTGATGAATGTCCAGGGTGCAGTCGCAAACAAGATCGTCGCATGGGCATTGTTGTTTGGAACTCCGTTCTTCATCGTTTTTGGCGCGCTCAGTGATCGAATTGGCAGAAAGAACCTTATGATGACGGCCTGTGCAATGGGTGCAATTCTGTACATCCCGATCTACACGAGCATGCAGAAGACGATCCCTCCCGTTGACACTTTAGGGCAGCCACAAGTTTCCGTCTCATCGAGTTCTGATCCGCTCTCCAAGCAAGTAAAGGTGTTGAAGCAGGAATCATGGGATCAGGGCGATCTGAAGGTAGTCAGGAAGACGGTCGTGGAGTCGAAAGAAAATCCCGTACCGAAGGCGATTCCGAATGGCAAACCTGGAGAAGTTGAGAAACCAAAGACTGAGATAACGCCTCCGCTGGGAACCTACTGGACTCTTGTCGCCCTCGTTTTCGCGCAGGTTCTTTTGGTGACGATGGTCTACGGCCCGATCGCCGCATTCTTGGTGGAGCTGTTTCCAACCCGAATCCGCTACACATCCATGTCTTTGCCCTATCACATCGGCAACGGCGTGTTCGGCGGCTTGGTGCCATTTATCGGCACCGCCATGGTTGGAATGACGGGGAATAAGCTCGCTGGCCTCTGGTACCCCATCGCCATCGCCTCGATCACGTTTGTCATCGGCTCCATCATGATCAAGGAGAAGAAGACGGCGATTGGATTTGAGGAAGCGGCAGAGTAGTCGATGAGTTCGCGCTTGCAACTAGGCTAAGTGCCGCGTTAAGTTACTTGCCTTCACCGCAAAACGCGAACTCATCGAGGGTCATTTGACCGCAAACGGCATATTCGCCGTGGCCGCATTACCCTTACCATCTTTCACGTAAACATAAACCCTGTAAGCACCCGGGTCTCTGGGAACGTTGAACTGGACCGTCGGCGACGTGACGCCTTCCAACAGGCCGTTCACAACTCCCGGTTTGACTTCGCCTTCGCCCGCATAGCGCTTGCTAGAAGCCTCCTTGCGAACCTCCCACTTCACCGTGAGCTTGTCGCCATCGGGATCGGTAGCCTTGATGGAGGCAGAAGCCTTGGCACCCACTGAAGCTTCTTGCTGGGCATGGCTGAACTCAAAACCTTGAATCTGGGGAGCTCGGTTAGCGGGCGCTTTGCCCGTCCAGAGCAGGGCCATGACGTCGATGGCTTCCGTCCGTTCCCCCGACGGCAGAAACATGCCAAACCAGGTCGGCGTCTCCTCCTGCTTGTCCCCCCACAGGAAAGCGTAGGAGCCGAGACACCAACCCGATTGGCTTTTGATGGAATTTTCGTAATTCGAACGGTAGGAAACGGCCTTCTCTGAGCTTGTCGGCTCTAAGGCCGCACCCCATGGCGTCTTTGGCCGTTCCCAGGGACCGACGGGACCGAACTCTGTGACAACGTAAGGTTTGTCCCATCCGTATTCTTTAAGGCGCTTGGGAAGCGTGGGCAAGCCCCCGTATGAGTTGATGCCGAGAATGTCGATCGAGGGGGCCCACTTCTTGAGGTTCTCGACCTTCTGTTTGTTCACATCCGCAACCACGGTCATGGTCGGGTGGTTTGGGTCGAGCTGTTTACAAAGCTTGGCGAGGTCTTCGATTGCGCGCCAGGTGGCTTCGCGATCATTGTTGTCGACCTCCATCTCATTCCCTAGCGCCCACATGAGAACGGCGGGATGGTCTTTGAATTTAGTCACGTCGCTTTGGACTTTCTCGTATTGCTCTTTCACCTTGACGGGGTCGTCGTAGTTGAAGTAGCTCCGATGTCCAAGCCACATGCCAACGGTGAGGGTAATCCCCCGCCTCTGGCACTCTTCGAGCTCGTTCCCAACGTTTTCGGTGCCCCAAGTGCGCATCGAGTTTCCTCCGGCCTTGACC
>JACMJO010000187.1 GCA_014380605.1 Fimbriimonadaceae bacterium
ATTTCTCCGGCCGGAGGTGCGCCCGGGGCTCCTTGTTGTGGGGCCGGTTGGAAGGGGCCACCACCGGTGAGCTTCTCATCTTCCTTCATCCGCTCTCCGGCATCCAAGCTCTTCTTCAGACTATTCCCTTGATGAGGAGTCATGAATGGAGTCATTGTCGCGGCATTGATCTTTCGATCCAGCTTTTGACGCTCTTTGCTTTGCGCACCTGGGGAACTCCCCGTTTGGGCAAAAGCCGGGAAAGCGCCAACGACTAGCGCAATGGCAGCAACAGATAAAGTCCAACTGATCTTCATGGCATGGTCACCTACTTATTCCATTCCATATTGTCGGGATTTCTTGCGCTCCTTTGTGGATTTTCTACATAGGACAAACACCGGAGGCGCACAGTAACGTCGCACCTACGGAGCCAGGAGCAATGCCAGATTCTGCCGCGCGACGGCATTGTGCGGGTCGAACCTCAAGAGCCTTTCATAGTTGCGCGCAGCGATTTCCTTCTTGCCAAGCTGGTGCGCGACCAAGGCGAGGTTTTGCCAAAGGGCTTCCTGGAGCATTGATGGGTGGTTGAACCCACTGCGGGCATATTGGCCAGAGGTTGACATGTACTCCAAGTCGAGCAAAGCGTCTAGAGCAGAACGAAGGTCATTGCGCCGGATGAACGTCTTTGCCGCCGCATAAGTGACCGCCGGATCGTTCGAGCACCAACCTCGCGCCAAACGTAGAATCTCCGTCGTCCTTTGATCGCCGAGTTTCGTATCTGGCATACGGTCGAGAACCAGGGTCAACGGGCCGGTTACCATCCCTGTCGGAGGTTCGTCCAAGCCCTTCATTGCAATCAGTTCATCGATCAGGACCGCATTCTCAATCTCAGCCTGGGGGTCGTCGAGCAGGTAGAGGATTCTCACCCGCTCAGACTGGTAATACTTGTTTCCAGGCCTGATCGACAGCTCTCGCTCGACCAACTCCAGGTTCCGGCGATGCTTCGCGGGCATCGCCTCCTCTGTATAGCCGTCGTGCCCCAACCGAATCTGGGAGTCCAGAAAGTTTCTCCCCCCTGATGCCTTTTCGAGGGTGGATCGAGTGAACTGCTCGTGGACGAGGCCGACCATTCGCATTGCCGGGTCTGTGCGCCAAAGCCGCAGGGCGAGCGTCTCTGCAAACCGCCCGTCGGCAACATAGTCCTCTCTAATGATCGAAGCGGCAAACACATCTTGTCGTTTGAGGACCTCTCGAAACACGGGCTTGGAACTTGGCAACACCCACTCGTCCGAGTCAAGTCGGAAGGTCCACTCGTGCTCCACGAGGTCATAGGACCAATTTAGGGCCAGGGCAAAGTCGTTCGGCCACTCGCGCTCGACTACCTTCGCTCCAAGGCCCGCAGCGATGTCTTGAGTTCCATCGGTCGACCCCGTATCCACAATCACCATGGCATCCACAATGTCTGCCACCGACTTTAGGCATCGCTCAATGCGCCCCGCGTCGTTGCGGACGATCATCGCCAGAGCGACTCCCGGTTTCAACTAAAGCTCCTCCCAATCTTGCGTGTCGGTGCGCTTCTCGAATCCTGTACCGAGGGCTTCATCTGGGTCTGCCAGTCGAAGCTCTCTAGGTGTCTTGGTCAGTTCGCGCTTGACGAGCTTGTTGAACTGTTGAAGATTGCCAACCCCAACCTCATTCGCAATCGCCTTGATCGACATGGTCGTGTGGACTAGCAGGTGCCTTGCCCTCAGAGCGCGCTGCTGGCGGACATAGGCTTGAATCGTCATATCGTGCTCGGTCTTGAACAGGCGGATAAGGTGGTTGTGGGAGATGCCCGCTTCTTCGGCAAGGTCGGCAACTGCGAACGGCTCGGCTAACTTGATTCGAATCAAATTCTCAGCCCGCTCCAAGGCCGGGTGGGTTCGTCGGAATACTTCCAGAGGCTCGGACGGCCTTGCGATGCGCCACAGAACGTCGTAGACCCGAGCATTCAATCGCTCTTGCTCTTTGCTCAGCCAGTGGGTCGCCTCCAGCAAGTCGATGTAGGCTCGCTCGAACCTCTCGCCCATCGGCTGAATGATGGGAATACGTTGCTTCAAGTAATCGCCATGAGGCGCGAAATGGACGGAAACTTCTACCGCTGGCCAAGTGGGCCAGATGTGCTCGAAGACCGTATTGGGCGGAATGAGACTGACATGGCCGGGCTCGATTCGATAATGCCGCCCGCCAACGGCCAATTCGCCTTTGTATCGGTACAAGTGAATGCACCAGAGGCCGTTCAGGCGGTAAGAGTGCGACGTTTCACTATGCCTACCTACCCCGATCGCAAATACCATCGGAGGCAGGCCCATTGGAAGGGACGAAACCAATGCCATGGGGTGAATATAGACCATCAATGGCTGCGCCGTAACATCTGGCGGGACCAAGTAGATGATTAATCGAATCGCCCACTGTAAGCCTTATGATTCTGGAATTCGCTTGAAATAGTTCATCATCGACCCGAATAGGGAGCCGCTTGCGTCGCCTGCGGAATACAGCGTCCCGTCGGCCCCAACTCGAATGCTTGTCATGCCCTCGGCTCGTTCAAGCGCGAGCGAGTTCCGATGGGCCGCAAGAAATTCGTCCCGCTGGGCGGGGTTCATGCTCCACCCGCTGACTCCCAAGTTTTTGGATTCGATCTTGGCTACCTGTTCGGGCTTCATGCTCCCGACGGCAGTGATCCTGAGTCGGAGCGACGTTTGCTCCAAACTCCAAGTTCCTTTCACGGGCACTTCGCCGACCGCCATGGTGAACGTCTTGTCGGGAAGGCATTCCAAAGTCGTTTCTCCGCCCTCTAACGTTTCAAGGACTTCCAGCAACTCTTTGAGCTCGGCCGAATTCCCGGTGTTGAATTCGGTCTCCATCTTGTACTTGCCAACGATCTTCTGTTCAGGCGCGGTTAGCTTCGCCATTTGGGATTGGTCATAGCCGCCCTTACGGCATCCAATCGACACGAGGACAAGCAAGACAACAAGGACGAATCTCATAGCGTTTCAGTGACCTTTTGAATATGCTCGGGCTTATCTGGGTTCAAGCCGTGGGCACGTGCCGCAGATAAGGCAAGCCATTGGCCGAAGATCACGTCCCACAAAGGCCTTAGATGTTCCGGCGCGGGCGATGTGGGAGCCTGAAGGATTCTACAGCCCTGGGCGGCAAGGCCCTCTGCCGGTTCCCCGTAGACGATCGCCGCGCTTCCGTACGCCGCAAGGGCCTTGGGGCCATGCTCGAAATCGGCGGTCGAATATGCCTTGCAGGGAATCAATGCGCACTCCATGAGTTTCAGAGCGCTTTCAAGCGCCGTGCAAAAAGAGTATCCGCGAGCCAATGCAAAAGTAGGCGCGGAACGCAACAGCGGCCCACTAAAGTCTCTGGCAGCTTGGCAAGTCCGATCAAGCCAATCGTCATCGGGAAGATCGTTTCTTGGGTCAGGTAAGGGGGCGCCTAGGGCCCGGACGGTTTGGTAGAGGGCAAGTAGGGAAGCCGTGTAGGTTTTTGTAGCCGCCACGGAGTTTTCTGGACCGCAATTCAGCAGGATCGAATTCGTCGCCTCAGTTGTAAGTCGCGATCCGGGCGTATTGGTGATGGCAAGAGTCGCGTGCCCTTCCTCGCGCATCATGCTAAGTACCTCTGATACATCAGGCGCCGATCCGCTCTGGGAGATGCCAATGGCAAGGGCATTCTTGTATCGAACCCTTGTTCCATATCGTGTAAGCACGCTCGGCGCGGCGAGGGAAACGGGGATGCCTAGATGGATTTCGATTAAGTAGCGGGCGTATTGGGCCGCATGGTCGCTGCTTCCGCGTGCCGCAAGCAAGATTATGTCGAAGTGCCGGTCTTCGAACGCCTCTTCTGCGAGATTGAAATAGCGATCTGCCGAGTTGTGCAGAGCTTCCGGCTGTTCACGAATCTCCTGTTCCATCCACTCGCCAAGCATTGGCAGCATTTTACTGCTCCGCATCTCATCACGTCATATCTCCCAAAGTAAACTCCGCCTCCCATGCCCCAAATTCGCAACCTGCCCGAACTCCTAGCAGTTGTCGCGGCAGAGCGCGAGACCTCAACGGCGTTAAAAGTGATAGCCCAAGCTGCTCTTGACTTGACCTTCAGCCGGCATGCGATGTTGGCAATCCTGGATGAGGAGAACGGAGCGCTTCAGGTTCGGTATGGCGCTGGCGAAGAGTTTCAGTCTAAGGCCCTGGACCGAATCCTGAACGTCGACAGCACGGAGGGTGAAGGCATCATCGCCTATGTTGCGGCAACGGGAGAATCCATTCGAACCGGAAATGTTGAGACCGAGCCGAGATATCGCCAGTTGTTCTCAAACACCGTTAGCGAGATCGCGATGCCGGTTCGCGACCCAGATCGACGAATCCGAGCCGTTCTCAACGTTGAATCGGATCGAATCGACGCATTTGGAGAACGCGAAAAGAACATCTGCGAAGCCATCGTCAGCATCATCTCGATGGTCCTTGAGCGCGAGGACATTAAGGACCGGGAGGAGGCCTTGGTTGAAATCGGCCAAGCCTTGGACAACTCTCTTACCGAAGAAGCGCTCATCGACCGATTGATCCACGTCGCCCAGGATGTCCTGAGATTTCAAGCGTGCTCGGTCTTCCTGCACGACCAGAAAACTGACACCTTCGTGCTGAGGGGATCATCCGGTTCCCTGAAGAAACAGGTTGGATCCTTCAGCTATGCAAGGGGCGAAGGGTTTACAGGATGGGTCTGCGACACGGGCCAACCGATCCTCCTTCATGAGCCTCAGCAAGATCCAAGGTGGCGAGGAAAGTACGTGGAGTTTCCGAGTGAGCAGATCGCAAGCTTCTTGGCCGTGCCGATCGTCTTCCGAAATCGGAGCATTGGTGCGATAAGGGTGCTACGAAGGAAAGGCGACAACCCCTTCCTAGACAATCGCTTTACGGTGACCGACCAAAGCGTCCTCATGGCGATTGCCGAGCAAGTGGCAAGCGGGCTGGAAAACCTCCGCAACATGGAGCGCATTGTTCGATCCGAGCGGATGATTGCCTGGGGCGAGCTGAGCGCCAAGAGCAGCCACATGATCGGCAATAGGGTGTTTGCCCTGAAAGGCGATATCAATGAGCTACAGCACCTCCTAGCTTCGCGCGAGCCCGAGATCAGCGAAATTCGCGATCTCCAAAAGAGCCTTGCCACCAATGTGACGAGAATCGAGGAGATCCTCCAGGATTTCCGCGACTTTGTAACCGCCACTCAAGTAGCTCGCGAGCCTACCGATCTCAACCAGATGATTCGCGAGACGGTCGATGAGGTCTTTCCTCGAATGTCGGCGGTGAAACTCAACCTGAATCTTGATGAGGCTTTACCGCCCGTATTGATCGATTCAAAGAAGCTGCGACGTGCGATCAGCGAACTCATCGAGAACTCTTTCAACTACATCGACGAAGGCGTGATGGCGATCTCGACTAGGGTGGTAGATAAGAATGAGCATAGCGAGACCAGGGTCAGCCATATTCCAAAGTTTGCCGAGATCGTGATTGAGGATTCGGGTCCGGGAGTGGAGGCCGATGCGAAGTCGACGATCTTTCAGCCTTTCTTCAGCAACCGTGTCAAAGGCATGGGATTGGGGCTTTCAATCGTGAAGGGGATCGTTGATTCCCATGGCGGAGAGGTGTTCGAATCGGGACGTGTGGGCCTAGGCGCAAGGTTTGTGATCCTGCTGCCCCTAGAAGATCGTCCATAATTCAACGGGCTCCGGCAAAGGCGCCGGCTCGTACCAAGCTATGAGGACTGCACTACTTTTTTCATTCTTCTCGATCGTCTCCTTTTCTGCGACCGCAAATGCCCAGGATCAGACCCTTCTGGAGATGCCCGATCTTGGCTTGGCGATGAGCCATCCCAAGAACTGGCAGGTCACTCCCGTAAAGAAGAGCCCTGACATGAAGGTTCTGATACCTATCGAGGGATCTTCCCAACGAGCAACTTTAGAGCTGTACAACGTTTCGTTCAGCTCTGAGAAAGACGTTTGGCAGCTGGGCCAAAAGGCGATCAACGAGCGCATGAGGCGAGAACTGATGCGGCAATGGGAAGAAGAGCTCTTGGGCGTTCCCATGCTCCTTACCAAGGTCAGTTTCAGCGATAAAGAAGGGCAGCAGATTCTGATGACCGGCCTAGTCTATAGCCGAACCGCCAAGAAGCTCATGTTCCGATTGAGCGCGGCTCCGGATGATTTCGATAAGGCGGAGTTCGCATGGCGACAGACCATGAACACCTTTCGAACTGGTCGTGCGTGGCTTCCTGAAGATCCGACAAAAAAACCAGATCCCAAGGACCCTCAGCGAACCCAGCTTCCGACGCCGGTTGTGACCAACCCCAACTCGCTAGACGGTCAGAACAAGACGACTAAGCCCCCTGTTTCCATTGAGGCGACGATCTCGGGCCGAAAGGTCGAAATCCGCATTCCTGGCGAGTGGGCAGGCAAAGTCGGCGAGGATGGCGCAATCTTGCTGACCAATCCCGACGTGGGCTCCCAGGTTCGATTGACTCTGGCATCCGCTTTGGACTCCGATCCGCCTCAACGAGCGTTGTTGGCGGCATCGAGCAAGACCCTTGGCGATTTTCAAAAGGTTAATAAGCGCGATGAATCCGTACCGGAAAAGAACCGGGCCGGTGCATCGGCGGCGGCGGTTTGGCGATCTGGCACAACCGCTCAAGGGGACCTCTTTTCTTGCGATGGGGTCTGCTTCAACGGAGATTTCTACTTCGTGGTGAGCTACCGATCCACGAACGCCTCCAAGATCGGCGGTGAGCGCAAAGCCATCGAGAACCTGTTGCAGAATTCAACAATCCAAATCCTGCCGTGATCGTAGGCTTTTCGACGTCGAGCGCCTGGACCAGCGTGGCTTTGATCTCGCCAGAAGGCGAGGTCGTAGCTTCCTCAAGAGTCCTGGCGCCGATGCAGGCAAGCGGGGCTTGCATGGCCTTGCTCGATGAGATTTTGAAAGGGTCGGGCAGGACCCTCAAGGAAGCGACTCTGATCGCCGCCGATCTTGGGCCGGGGAGTTTTACAGGCGTGAAGGTTTCCGTTACGATTGCCAAGACGATGGCCTTTGCCCTCGGTATCAAGGCAACTGGAGCAAGCAGTTTCGACTTGATCAGCCTGACTCAAACGGTGGTGATGCCAAGTAAGCGGGGCGAGTTCTTCATCCGAGTTCCCGGTCAAGAACCAATACGCCAAGAAGTACTGCCGGAAGGTGAGTTCGTCGGATTCGGTCCAGGAATCGAAGACGAGGTCTTTCCCGATGCCTCAAGATTCGCGGACCTCGCCTCTGAACTCAAACCCGTTCAGCCCGAGCTACTGGTCCCCAACTATCTCATCGAGCCTTCTATCTCTCAGCCAAAGAAACCTCTTTCTCCGGTTCTGGAGCGCGGTGGAGCCTAAGATCGAGCAGGGAGTTTCCTTGCGGCTCCTGACCACCTTAAAAGCAGGAGGCAAGGCCGAGCGGTTCTGCCGCGTTTCGACCTCCAGTCAACTTGCCGGAGCCGCACAAAAGACACATGCGAACGATTGGCCGACAACGATCCTCGGCTGGGGAAGCAACATGCTCCCATCCGACTACGGAGTTCCCGGTCTCGTCATTTGGAATCAATCGAAGCGGATTGCGGTAGCGAGGTCGGGCGAAGTTCTCGCCGATACCGGGTGCGCCTTTCAGGAGCTGTTCCTCAAGACAGCCCAGGCAGGATTGCGGGGATTGGAATTTGCGGTCGGAATTCCCGGCTCGCTCGGCGGAGCATTGGTGAGCAACGCGGGAGCCTACCGATCGAATGTCAGCGAGTTCATCACTCGGCTCGAAGTGGTCAGCGATGGCGAACGAAAGTGGGTTTCACCCGACGAACTCGAGTTCTCCTATCGCGACTCCATCCTTCGCCGCTCTGATCCGCCCAAACTGGTGGTTCTGAAAGTAGAGATGAAACTCCCGCAAGGCGATCCCAAGACGAACTACGACGAGGCAAGGGAATATCAGCGACAACGAATCTCTAAACAGCCGCCACCGGCGAGCGCTGGAAGCTTCTTTAAGAACGTTCTTAACGCCGAGCTTGCCCAAACCCTGCCGGGTCTAACCGACGGGATGAGGAAAGCCGGTGTGGTCCCGGCGGGGTTTCTTATCGAAGCGGCAGGCCTAAAAGGTTTCCGAATGGGTGGCGCGATGCAAGGAGCTCGGCATGCCAATTTCATTTTGAACGTGGGCAATGCGACCGCGTTTGAGATTCGTCGTCTTGCGACTCACACGAAGCGAGTTGTGATGGATAAGTTTCAAGTTGAGCTTGACGAGGAAGTTTTGTACCTGGGGGATTGGAGTCGGTTTGTAGAAGGATAAAGGCCCCCCTCAAGGGGGCTTAGGAATTCCCCTACCGCTTCATAGCCTCAGTCGGCTCAAAATAACCGCCCTCATAGATTCCCAAAACCACAAAGTAGGTGGTGGTGATGATCATGCTTGCTAACAGCATGTTGATGGAGAAGGTAAGCAATCTAAGGCCGACCCTTCTTGCCCAGCTGTTTTGGCGCTTCATGGAAGTCCAAGCCTTTTCGCGCTTGTGAGCTGGAAACAGATTGGCCGACGCCCGTTGAAGTTTCTTCATCCACGGACGGCGCATGATCCA
>JACMJO010000188.1 GCA_014380605.1 Fimbriimonadaceae bacterium
CCGGATGATCGCCGAGGGAAGTTGCCCCGACGTTCAAGAGTTTGATGCCGCCAGCGAGGCGGGAGTGGACGACATCCGTGATGCCATCGTTGACAACGTCCAATACATGCCGATGATGTGTCGATACAAAATCTACATCATCGACGAAGTTCACGACCTCTCTGGTAAAGCATTCGACGCCCTTCTGAAGACCGTGGAAGAGCCTCCAGCGCACGTGATCTTTATCCTCGCCACCACCGAGTTTCACAAGGTTCCACCAACCATTCGTTCCCGTTGCCAAAAGTTTGAGTTCCATCGTGGATCGCTACCGGACCTGGTCAAACGCCTGCAATACGTGGCCGATCAAGAGAACGCCTCGATAGAGCCTGCCGCGATCAACGCGATTGCCAGAATGGCCGACGGAGGGTATCGAGACGCCCTAACTCTGCTTGAGCAGGCGATGCTCACCAGCGATGGCAAGATCACCCTCAATCACATCTACGATCAGCTAGGTCTTGTATCTGAGGAAATGGTGGATGGAATCATCGGCGCGATGAAGTTGGCCGATGTTCCCAAGATCATCGAACTGCTTAATGAGATTTCTCGACTAGGTCGCGATCCCAGATCGCTCCTTGAATCGATGCTGCACCGGATGGGAGACTTAACGCGAGCGGCCTACGGCATCGACCTGGGAGGAACGGGCGATTCAGCCCAGGAGGCGGCATTGCATGCTTCGGCTGCCCAGTTTGGCCGCGAGTTCTTACTTTCCCTTCGGGCATCACTTTCCGATGCCCATAAAGAGATTCGCGACATCTCCTTGCCCCGGTTGTGGCTTGAAGCAGAATTGATCCGGATCGCCATGGAAGACCATGCCTTGCTTTCAGAGGCCCCCAAGCAGGTGATTGCAAAGGTAGAGCCGCAACTACAGGCCGTGGTTTCCACGAAGGTTCAGGAACCAGAAAAGGCTAAGCCACCCACAAAGGTAGAAGCGTCCGAAGTCGTTGCCAAGCCGGTATCGACAGGGAACCCGGAACTGGATCGAGTGGCGTTGGCTTGGCATGAGGCCGTTGCCGAGTTGAGCATAGTCTCCAAATTGATGGCCAGCAAGCTTGTGGAGGCCAAAGTTGACAGCGTGGACGGAACCAAAGCTTACATCGAGTTTTCTCGCCAACTGGATTTCGAGTGGGTGAAGGACTCGCCGAAGCGACTTGTTGCGGTAGTAGACGCCCTAAAGAAGCGGCTCGGCGACGATTGGAAAGTTGAAATGGGCGTTGGCAAGAGGGCTGCCAAGGCGAAGAAGGAACCCCAAGCGGTAGAATTGCCCCTTGAAGGCCAGAAACTCGCCGACTCCGTTCGCGAGATATTTGGCGCAAACTAGAAGGACGAACGATGAAGCTTCCCAAGGGATTCGGCGGTCAGGGATTTTCTGGAATGATGGCGCAGGCTCAACAAGCCATGGCGCGAGCCCAGCAGCTTGAAGAAGAGCTAGCCCACGAGAGAATTCCCATCGACAAGGGCCCGGTTAAAGCCATGTTTGATGGTACGGGCCAGCTGGTCCAGATCAAGATCGATAAGTCGGTAGTCGACGCCGAAGACATTGAGGCCTTGGAAGACCTGATCGTGTCGTGTGTCCGCGACGGCTTTACCACCGCAACCGACGCCAGAAACGCAAAAGTCCAAGCCATCATGCCCAACGTCCCCGGTCTTGGTTGAGAAGGAACAAGGGAAAGCGGGAATGAGGGACAATTGCCAGCGCGTCCAGGACTGATTCCCTTGTTCCCTCTTCCCTGGTCCCTCTGTTCCCTTGTCCCAATAGACCATGCTCTTCGCCCGACCCCTCGCCGAACTGATCGCTGAACTGGAGAAACTCCCCGGCGTGGGCCCCAAGTCGGCGCAAAGGCTGGCTTACCACCTCCTGAAAGCCACCGACGCCGAAGCTCACCGACTCTCCGACGCGATCCGTACCGCAAAGGCAAAGCTCCGCTTCTGCTCAGTCTGCCAGAACATCTCCGAGAACGAAACGTGTGAGATCTGCCTGGACTCAAGACGTGACCGAACGACGGTCTGCGTAGTGGGCGAGCCACGGGACATCGCCGCCGTCGAGCGAATCAACGAGTACAAGGGCCAGTATCACGTCCTCCACGGCCTCATGAGCCCCCTGGACGGAATCGGCCCTGAGCAACTCCGCATTAAGGAACTCCTTCATCGGATCGGCGAAAACGAGATTCAAGAAGTCATCCTGGCTACCAATCCCACCATCGAAGGCGACGCTACCGCTCTCTACCTCGCCAAGCTCATCAAGCCGATTGGCGTGACGGTCTCCCGCCTCGCCCACGGTATGCCAGTCGGAGGCGAACTAGACTACGCCGACTCCGCCACCCTCCTCAGCGCCTTGGAATACCGTAGGGAGATGTAGCGCGAAAAGTTTAGTTGCCGCCCGCGGTTGAACTCAAGAGTTCGTCGTGGCCGAAGTAGAAGTGTTGGGTGAAGTCTCCCGGCTTCAACCACATCAGCGACGACGGCAAATCAGGCAAGAGAAAAGCCGCTACCTCTTGACCCTCCATGGGGGTAAGCGGAGAGCCATCGGTCCGGGTAACGATCAAGTGAAGCAAATCCTCCTCGCCCTCGAACTGGTACCGAAACTCGCTCACGGAGCCGCCGAACTCGTTCGGCTCCAGTCCTACAGACTGAAGCGCAAACTGGTCGCTGGGGCGAGATGCATTTGGATCAAAGGGGGGAAGGAAGATGCGCCGATCCTCGCGAACATGGGATAGGACCGCTTGAAGAACCTGATCGCGCCGCTGCACCTCATCAGGAATAGGAGAAATCATCTCAATCAAGCAATTGGAAAATGCTGGCAGAGCGAGTGGGATTCGAACCCACGAACCGTTCATCACGATTACGAGCTTTCCAG
>JACMJO010000012.1 GCA_014380605.1 Fimbriimonadaceae bacterium
CGAGTCGTTCTGGTGGACGAAGTAATCGACCCAGGACGAACGAGTAGAGCCGCGCTCGATGCGCTGATGCAGTTTGGGCGACCGCAAAAAGTCCAACTCGCGGTCCTCATCGACCGAGGGCATCGCGAGCTTCCGATCACGGCGAACTACTGCGGCAAGCTCGTGAGTACCGAGAAAGCCGACCACGTCGTGGTCCGGGTCAATGAATTCGACGGCGAGGACGCGGTTGTGCTAGAGCACGGCGTCTTGGGAGCTGCATAGACATGGCCAGAAACTTACTGGGAATTCGGCATCTCACTCAGGACGATATCCAGGAGCTATTGAGCCTGTCGGCAGACTTCAAGCTGCGGATTCTGGAAAAGCGGGAAGTCCCCAACATGAGCGATCAGGTGGTCGGGATGCTCTTCTTTGAGAACTCCACCCGGACGCGGGTTTCATTCGAGCAGGCGGCCCACTACTTGAAGATGAAGTCGGCAAATTTCTCTTCCGGGGGCTCCTCCATGGCCAAAGGAGAGACCTTCTCCGACACCATCACCACCCTTCGCTATGAGCGTCTGAACGGCCTGGTCATTCGTCATCGAGCTTCGGGCTCGGCCGCGCTTGCCGCCCGGTACTTTGGAGGGCCCGTACTTAATGCGGGCGATGGACAGCATGAGCATCCCACCCAGGCCCTTGGCGATGCACTTACGATCATCGAGCGAAAGGGAGAACTCAAGGGACTCCAGGTTTCCATCGTGGGAGACGTCGAACACTCCCGGGTCGCAAGGTCGAACGCTTGGCTGCTCTCCAAAATGGGCGCCGAAGTTCGATTTGTCGGACCCCGCACCTTGATGCCCGCTCACATGCAGATGCTTCCAGGCGAGGTTCACTACGACCTGAGATCAGGCATCGACGGCGCGGACGTGATCATCTGCCTTCGACTGCAAAAGGAGCGGATGGCGGACGGCATGCTGAGCTCCATCACCGAGTACGCCAGCATGTACCAGGTCAATCGAGAGAGTCTGCGATGGGCTAATCGGGATTGCATTGTCATGCACCCAGGGCCGATTAACCGAGGGGTTGAGGTGGACGACGTCGCCGCCGACGGTGAACGATCCGTGATTAATAGTCAGATCGAGAACGGGATTTTTGTCCGCATGGCCTCTCTCTATTGGGTGTTCACGAGTAAAGCAAAGTCGCCCGACTCTCCGCCCCCGAAACTCAGAGTCGCCAAAACGGTCCCGGCGCAACCGAAGACCGTCGCAAGGACGGCCGCCAAGGCAAAGAAGGCAGTTGCGGGGAGCAAGAAGAAGTGAAAACCCTCCTCAAGAATGGGAGAATCCTCGATCCTTCTCAAGACCTCGATATCATCGGCCATTTGGTGATCGAGGATACGCAAGTTTCGGAGTTCGGTGCCGAAGTAGATCAAACCGATATCGACGAGGTTTACGACTGTACGGGAATGTGGATTACGCCCGGCCTGGTCGATCCTCATGTTCACCTTCGCGAGCCCGGCCAACAGCATAAAGAAACGATCGCCAGCGGAACGCAAGCGGCGGCGGCGGGCGGATTCACGACAATCGCCTGCATGCCAAACACCGAGCCTGCGCTCGACAACCCCGCACTCATCGACTTCATCCTGGACAAGGCGGCTTCGCCGGAAGCTGGCGGAGTGTTCGTTGCTCCGGTTGGCGCATTGACCGTTGATATGGCTGGCGAGCGGCTAACCGATCTCAGTGCATTGAAACGCGCCGGAATCGTCGCCGCAAGCGACGAGGGCTATCCTCTTCAGAACTCGGCGATGATGCAGCAAGCGATGGAGTTCTGCGTGCAATTGGACCTGCCAATCATGTCCCACTGCGAGGACCTTAGCTTGACCAAAGGCGCAAGCATGAACGACGGCGCGGTCAGCGCCATGCTTGGCCTCAAAGGGATGCCTCGCTCCGCAGAAGAGATCATGGTGATGCGGAATTGCCTGCTGAGCCTGCATACCAATTGCCAGCTCCACGTGATGCGAGTCAGCACTTGGGGTGCGGTCGAAATGATCCGCCAAGCCAAGTACCTTGGCGCTCCGGTAACGTGCGAGATCTGTCCCATGCACTTCACCTTCACCGATGAAGCGATCGGCGAGTTTCAGACTCATTACAAGATCACGCCACCGCTCCGGACCCAACTCGACATCGACATCATCCTTCAAGGGCTTAACGATGGGACGATCGACTGCATCAGTAGCGACCACTCGCCCCATGCTTCGCATGAAGTGGAAGTGCCCTTTGAGGACGCCCCGTTCGGACACTCGGGCTTAGAATCGACAGTCGGGGTAACCCTAACGATGCTGACCCACAGAGGAATCCTTACGCCGCTCGAAACGATTCGGAAGCTGAGCACCAAGCCTGCCCAGATACTAAGGCTGGAGGCCGGGACTCTGAAGCCCGGCGAGACCCCAGTTGCCCAGGTAACCGTCATCGATCCCGAATGCCAGTGGACGTTCGATCGGCATAAGACCTTTAGCAAGTCGAAGAACTCGCCTTTCCACGCAATGGCCCTTAAAGGAAAAGCCATGCTCACCTTCTGCGGAGGGGAAATCTATCGCGATGCGATGTTTCCTGACGCGAGATACACGATTAACGAGTAGAAATGATCGTGCGTAGTTTGCTCTTTGTGGTTTGTGGTTTGTTTCTAGCGGGATGCCAGACAGGCACCCTTGAAGATCCCAACGACGCCAAGACGGCGGGAATCCTGGCTCCTGATGTGATCCGTCGCCAACTGAAGGGCACTTCCGACATGCTCATGGAGCGGGTCGCCAAGGGCCAAATCTCGGATGATGAGTTCAAGACGATGATCGCCAAGCGGGCGAACGAACTCCTCAAGGACTTGCCGCTCGATAAAGTTGAAGTTTCCCGGGCCTGGGAGTATGGCGAGGTTTTTCGCACGGCGAAGCGTTGGCCACAGGCCAAACAAGCGCTTGAGATTGCGGTTGCGGATGCAGAGAAAACCAAGAACGAAGATCGGCGGGTCAACGACCTTCTGAGGCTCGCCCATGCCGAGGCAATGCTTGGCCAAGTTCCGATCGCCATCACTACCGCCGAGAAAGTCATGAATGCGCCCCCCGAGGGTTCGGCACCAATCCTTCCGGCGATCCTCCTTGAAATTGTCCCGGCGGCTAAAGGCAAGGGCCAGGACCCCGCACTTGCCAAGCTTCTTGAAGAAGCGATCAAGAAGCACATGGCAACGGTTGTCGATCCTAAGTCGGAACCTGGCCAAATGTTCTTGGTTGCTAGACCTCATCACGTGAGGAACGCCTGGCGGATGATCGTGGAGCTTTATGCCAAAGCCGGCAAGGATGAAGAAGCCAGACAAGCCCTCGCCCGAAGCGAGGAGATGCTAGGCACAATGCGTCGTGTGTAGTAATCAGGCTGGGATCGCCGAGTTTATTCGGCAAGAAACTTGTCCAACATTCCCGTGAGCAACTCCATTGGCAACCCAATCACATTGCTGATGGAACCTTCGGTCTTCTCAACAAACCCGGCCGCGCCGCCCTGGATGGCGTAGGCGCCTGCTTTGTCCATGGGCTCACTGGTTGCGATGTATGCGTCGATCTCTTCCTCGGTCAGCTCGCGAAAAGTCACGTTGGTCGTGTCGGATGCAATAGCGGTGCCCAAGGGCCAAATAAGGGCAACCGCCGTCACTACTTTGTGGGTTCGCCCAGAGAGGAGCCAAAGCATGTGGCATGCGTCTGCTTTGTTAACTGGTTTCGCGAGAAGAACCGGGATCTCCGACATCTC
>JACMJO010000189.1 GCA_014380605.1 Fimbriimonadaceae bacterium
GAAATTTGGAGCACCTAAAGCCCAGGGACAATCCTACGGGCAAGCTGAAGGCTTTCTCACGGCCCGCGTCGCCTATTTGTTGGGCCTGGTGAAGACAAATCGAATTTCCGAGGCGGCAAAGATTGCGGGCAGCATTGGGTCACGAGGGGAGCTTTCCCTCATCGCATACCATAACCAGTCTTTTCTTAGTGAACTCGCGAACTCGCCTGCAGGGCTCAAACTGCTAGAGCAGGTAGTTCGCGCGAAGCCGAACTCGCCTTTCTGGGACACCTACATTTACGTGGCAACTAGAGCGGGGACTATTGCAAAAGTTGTAGAGTCGCTACAGTTAGCCACTTCGAAGCCAAACCTTAAGCTGGAGGATTGGCAATCGCTCAGCGATAACCTCGTATCGGCATACCTTGCCAGCGATCAAGTAGAGCCAGCTATCGGCTTGTTGAAAAAAAAGTTCGATGCGGGCCCGGCTGGCTCGGTGGCTCAGCATGGCGAGAAGATCGCCTTGATTGGGCACCTCCTCAAGAGAAAGCAATGGGTAAATGAGGGGCTTGATTTGGCGAGGAAGGCCCGCAACGTAAAGACCAGGCAATCAGCATATGCCAGGGCGTACGGGGAAGACGCAACGGTAAACCTGTTTTTTCAACTGGGCCTGACCTCGGAAGCCGAGCGTCTATTGATCGACAATTATGTGGAGCTAGCCTCATCGGATGGGATTTCTGGAATGCAGAATTCCGCGCTTACTAATCTGGCCGATTTTTACCACCGCCTAAACCGGCCAGACGACGTAAAGGTTCTCTTAGATCGAGCTCCGGATTGGGGAGTTCGAGATGCGTCCGAATTCCCTTCTGGCTCTCCGTACTCGGAGTACACAGATAAATCACCCATGACCTATGTCGCTGGGTGGGCACTGGCGAAGACGGGACTCCAAAAGGAAGCGCTTCGACTTGTATACCGCGTGATTTCCGATTCACCAACATACGATCCCGCCTACGAACTACTAGTGGATCTAGCAGGGGACGAGGCGATGCCGCGACTGGAAGCGATCTATCAAGCAGATCCATTCGAGGAGCGGCCACTAATCTGGAAGTCCGTCTTGCTGAAGAAGCAGGACAAGCTGGAGGAGGCGGAAAAGGTGATTCGCCAAGCTATCCCAATCGATCCTTCGGATGGAGAGACGAGGAATGGGCGCAGGTTATTCGCATACACCGTATTGGCTGACATCCGGGAAGCGCGGGGCGACAAAGAGGACGCTGCCAACCTTCGGCAAGCGGTGGCGGCTATTCGGCGTTCCGAAGAGGCGGATAAGTTCCTGGAGGTTGGTTTGGTCAAGAGGTCCATCGATATGTACCGTGAAGCGCTTGAAATGTTTGGCAACGCCTACTGCATTCAATCTCGACTGGCCATTCAGTTGATGCAGCAAGGACGAGTCAAAGAGGCCGAGGAGCATTATCGGCGAGCCTACGAATTGATGCCAGAGAGCTTCGGCCGAGTAGAGACTCACTGCTTTGGATGCGAACAGGCATTTGCTGGGGATGTCGCCCAGAACATCGCCGAGCAGGTCTTCGCTGAATTCGCCGAGAAGAATCCTAAAAAGCCCCAGGTTCACTACCTGTTGGGCTACCTTCGTAAAGAGCAAGGACGTTTTACAGAAGCCTTGACCTCGTACCGAAAGGCGGTTCAACTTGACCCGGACTATTTGAACGCTTGGAAGGAGATTAGCGCGCTTGGCCAAGTGATTTCGATTCCTGAACTGGAGCGACGAACCGTTGCGGCTACCCTTCTTCGTCTTGACCCCCTCCAGCGGCACGGAACCCAGCATAGTTTAGGTGGGGTTTCGCCTGCCGAGATCTGGACAGCAACCGACCGAGCAACGCGCGCTTTCCTGAGTGAAAGCACCGGCTCGATTTATCCCCTGTCAGCGAGCCGTATCAAGATGGATCAAGCCTCCAAAGAACGGGAGATGGGCTCCCGGATGTTCATACGAAACATGTACTCAAAGATTTCCAGTCCGGGCAGTGCCGTCGCAGGGATTGAGGTTATTACCAATCTGATAAGAATCATCGAGTTTTCTGGGCCGTTTGAGAGCTTTGATTGAGCACGGGCAGTCCAAAACTACAACCCAGTCCCGCTACTTCCCGCATTGATATTGACTGGTGGGTCCTTGTGGCCTAGCTTGTCCAACTGCGCTCGACGCCTTCTGACCTCTGCAAGGAGCCCAACTTGCGAATGCGGGGCCGAGCGAGGGTCGCTGGCGAACGCTTGGGCGAAGACTTGCCACATCGGCTCGATGTCGTGCGAAAGGTCGAACACCATCACGCCTTGCGTGGAGCCGCAGGCCGCCTGCAAAGCGCCGCGAAGACCGTCCGGATTGCCCTTGAACTGGTCCAAAGCAATGCCCGCATAAACCCAGCTCTGATCCCGAACAATGCGATTCGAGAGTTGCCCCGCGCCTTCAATCGAGTTGCCAATTGGGAGCCCCGCACCCATCGCGTCGTAAATCGTCGCCGTGGGATAATAGCAACCTGTAATCATAAAATCGCAAAGCGGCGCAATACCCGTTTGCGAGTATTCCGGCGTCAAGAACCAAAAGCCTGCTTCCAGTTCAGGGGAACCCCAATTGTTACCAAAGCGAGTGTATTCCCCATACCAAGAACCCGCATAGAGCCCAAAGTGGGTTCGGGGGCGAATTGTCTTCACCGTTTTGCGAATCCTCAGCATGAAGTTTCGCAGAGTCTGAGCCCGAAACGTCATCCAGGCCTCATAGTAGGCGCCGGGCACCACGCCCTTATTCAGCGAGGGACTCAGGGTGAATTTGAAAACGTCGTCTGGCCACGAGATGCGGCGTCCGATGTACTTCTCAAACTGTTGCTGTGTGAGCGGGCTGAAGTCGGCGTTGATGCCTCCGTAGCGCATACGGTCGTCGTAGATGACCCCGTCGACATCGTAGTTGGTAACGACCTCTTTCATGACCGACTCTGCGTAGTTCTGGACGTCGGGGTTGTTCGGGTTCACCATCAAGGGAACCTGTTGCTCCGGACGCTCGCTGATGGGAACGAACTTCGGCACGGAATCGAATCGAATCCGGGAGTTAATCGGGGCCTGGTTCTTTAAGAATATAGCCGCTGCGCCTTTTCCAAGGAGCACGCTCCCCTCTCGGGGAACCCTCGCCGCCGGAACGTTGGCCGCTTGATAAGTTGCCATCACGTTGCCAAAGCGATCCAAGGCAACCGCGAACATCTCGGGCGTGCCAGCGTCAGGCAGTGCGTTTCGGTCATTGAAGGCCGCAATTTGATCGCCATTCGCGGCGAGCTTGTTCAGGATCGGGCTGACGGGAAAATTGTCGTTGTAGATGGAATAGGCGGACAGAAGCGGCTCATAGATGATCGTCTGCCAATCCTTCTTCTCATAGCCGGGCCCCACCTTAAAGTCTCGGTGTCCCTCTGAGAACGCATTGAGCGACACAAACAAGCTGAGTTGGGCGTTCTTGCACTCTGCCACCATCCGGGCAAGCGGATCGAAGTCGGCGGGAAGAACCTTCCCCTTCCACTCCGCGATCTTTGGCGCGATTTTGCTCGGGTACATCACCTGACCGCTGATTGGCTTGATGTCGAACACGACCGTGTTGAATCCCGCCAGCTTGATGTTCTTGACCAAGGTGGCCACCTTCTCGGCCGTATTAACCCGTTCGATATTTGCGGTCGCATCGACCCAAAGAATTCGAGCCTGAAGGCGTTGGCTTGACGCAATTGTGTTGGCGATGCCGTAGCTGTTGCCAACCCAGTCCATCATGACGCTTCGCAAGTTGGGAATCGGCGCCTTGAGGTCAAAGCGGGACATGGGGGGCTTTACATTAAGGAGCGCATCGGGCGAAGGTGCGGAAAGCTTTTGAGGATTGTCGCCGGAATTTGCCATAACGAAGCCTGCAATCGAAGCGGCCAGGAGGCTCATAGGCTGTAGTTGTACCTGCTTAGGTTGGTCGGGCTTCTGTCAGAATGGGCCGATGTCCATGCGATACGACCTGAACCCGCCCGCCGAAAATGTGATTGAGACATTCGAGAAGGCTTGTCGAGATTTGGGCCTGAAAGTTCACCAAGGCTCCCTCGCCAAATACCCGGAATGCATCCACTGGCATCTCACCATCTCGCGCCAAAAGGGAACCTTGGAAGGCACCTGGTGGTCAACCAACCATACGCTATGGATAGAAATCCGCCCGAATCGGAAGGCGGATTGGATGGAGCCGGTGGTGAAGGCTTTGGTTGAGAAGTTCTAGTAGGCCTTCGCAAACACCACGCGACGTGGACTTGGCTTGCCGCTCAAGATGCAAGCTCCAGGCTGATCGTCGTCTGGATGCAACGGCTCAAGTGGGATGCAACGAATCGTCGCCTTGGTCTTAGCCGCGATCGCGTCCTCTGTCTCCTTGGTTCCATCCCAATGCGCGATTACGAAGCCGCCGCCCCCTTCTCCGACAAAGAACTTCTCAAACTCTTCCCAAGTATCGACTCGGTGCGTGTTCGCTTCCCGGAAGGCCAGCGCCCGGTCGAAGATGTCCTTTTGAATCTCCGTCAGAAGATCCACCAACTTGGCAGGCATGCTGGCATCTAAGCTGAGCGTCTGCTTATCCGCCGTGTCTCGACGCGAGACCATTACGGTGCCCGCTTCCAGGTCTCGAGGGCCGATTTCGACCCGGATGCAGGCTCCATGAAGCTCCCAATAGTTGTATTTGAATCC
>JACMJO010000190.1 GCA_014380605.1 Fimbriimonadaceae bacterium
TCGCTCCCTTCGAATCGATTCGAAACGAGCTACCAAGCCAGTACTCCATCGTTGACGCGAGGATCATACCAAAACCGAGCAATCCTAGCAATGGCTGTCTCAAAAGCACCCATCCGCCAAAGCCTCCGAGGAGCGCGATGGCGAAGACGACGATCCGTCGGTGTGGTTCGGCTTGGTAAGGTCGGACGTTCCAGGTAACGGCTTCGTTTTCCGAAGTTTCATTCCTTTCATCCTCTTCATCCCTTTCATCTCCAATCATCGAACAATGAGCTCACGGAAAGGTTTTGGTGGATTCTGGCGATGGCCTCCCCAATCAGAGAAGCAGACTCAAGAACGGTCAGTTTTTCAAATCGCTTGTCGGGGGCGATGGGAATCGTATCTAGCGTGATGACTTCCTGAATCGGACTGTCCTGAAGGCGCTCCCCTGCATTATCGCTAAAAACGGCGTGGGTGCACGTTGCGAGGACGTCCTTTGCGCCTCGATCCAGCAATGCGTTCGCTCCATTCACCAACGACCCACCCGTGTCGATCATGTCGTCGATGAAGATACAAGTCTTATCCTTGAAGTCGCCGACGATCTCCACGACCTCCACCACATTTGGCCTTGGACGCCGCTTGGCAATGACGACGAAGCTGGTTCTAAGCATCTCCGCCAAAGCCTTAGCCCTTCCTACACCGGCTACATCGGGGCTCACGATCACCACGTCTTCCCTATCCCGAAAACCCCGCTCGATCAGGTAGTCCCCAATGATCGGGCGACCGTACAGGTGATCCACGGGGCAGTTGAAGAAACCCTGAATTTGGTCGGCATGGAGGTCCAGGGCAACGATTCGTTGAGCTCCCGCCATGGTCAGCATGTCCGCGACAAGCCGGGCCGTGATGGGCTCTCGAGGCTTCACCTTCTTGTCTTGACGGGCATAGCCATAGTAAGGCATGACAACCGTGATCTTGCTGGCGGATGCGCGGCGAAACGCATCCAGCATGATCATCAGCTCCATCAGGTTGTCGTTGGTGGGGGCGCAGGTCGGTTGGATGATGTAGACGTCGTTACCGCGGGCGCTCTCATCCACCATCACTTGGATTTCGCCGTCCGCAAAGTGCTTGCAGGTCAGAGACCCGAGTTGGATACCCAGGTAGCCGGCAACACGCTCGGCCAAACCTCGATTCGCATTGCCCGTGAAGAGCTTCATGCCTTTGAGATTTCGCCGATTTACTGATCTTTCTTCGTTTTCTTGTTCCGCCACTGTGCTGCCCATTGTTCCTTAACCTCGGTGCGACTTCGTCCGATAACCAACGCTCCGGCGGGGTATTCGCCTCCGGTAACCACGCTCCCCGCCGCGACAAACGATCCGTCTCCTAGCTTGATCGGGGCCACCAACGTGCTGTTGGAGCCCACGAATACGTCTCGCCCGATCTCCGTGCGAGACTTGTGAAAACCGTCGTAGTTGCAAGTGATCGTGCCCGCGCCGATATTGGTGTTCTCGCCGATGATGGCATCGCCAATATAGGTCAGGTGGCTCGCCTTTACCCCGGTCTCCAAGATCGCGTTCTTGGTCTCCACAAAGTTGCCTACCTTGACATCGGGATAAAGCTCCGAGCCCGGGCGGATGTGGGCGTAGGGGCCGACTTTGGCGGTGTCGTGGAGGACGGCTTCCTTCAGGTAGCTGACGTAGATCATAACGTCGTTCCCGATTTTGCAATTCTCAATCCGGGTGAACGGGCCGATCCGGCACGACTTGCCAATCTGGGTCTTGCCCACGATCATCGTGCTTGGCTCTAGCACCGTGTCTACGCCAATCTCCACCTCCGCGCCGAGGTAGGTGGTTCCAGGGTCCATGATGGTAACTCCAGATTCGGCATGGCGGCGCAATATCCTTTCGCCCATTTTGCGATCGGCCTCGGCAAGCTGCCAGCGGTCGTTCACTCCCACGAGGATGTCGGGATCGTCGAAGACCATGGCGTCCGCGCCACCGCCTTCGGCGACCATCGCAATCACGTCCGTCAAGTAGAACTCGCCCTGCGCATTGTCGTTGGTCAGATTCGGGAGGCACTCCAGCAGGGTGGGGCCGTCGAAGCAGTAGATCGAGGAGTTGACTTCTTGGATCTCCTGTTCATCTGGGCTCGCATCCTTCTCCTCGACGATCCTTTGGACGCCGACGCCACTCCGCACGATTCGGCCATACCCCTTTGGGTTGTCCACAAAGGAGCTGGCGATCAGACATTTCGTGTGGAGAGAGCCGCCAGAGATGAGAGCGGCGAACATGTCGCTTGAAACAAGCGGGGTATCTCCCGCCGTCACCACAATCTTCCCCTGAAACCCCGCCAGCAAATGGGCCGCCATTTGCGCGGCGTGTCCGGTTCCCTTTTGCTCATTCTGCCAGGCGTACGCGTAGCCCTCGCCAAGCCGCTTCTGGATTGATTCGCCTCCATGTCCGACAACGATGACGATCCGCTCGACCCCCGCGCCACGCAAAGCCCGGGCGACATGGTCCACCATCGGCAGCCCACAAACTTCGTGGAGCCCTTTGGGTTGGTCAGATTTCATCCGCGTGCCCTTTCCGGCAGCGAGGATGATTCCGGCAACGGGGAGATTTGACATTGGTTTGTTAAGAACCCGTTTTGGTCCGGGGCGAGGAGAGGTTAAGATTTTGCATTTTTTGACCCCTTAAGCACAACCCAAAACCGGGGAAAATGAAGACATGCCGCTCCATCTCGTCGATCACCCGCTCGCCCAGCACCTCCTGACTGGCTTGAGAGATAAATCCACTCAGCCTCAAAGCTTTCGATCCATGAGTTCAAGTTTGACCACGATGCTCGTGCTGGAAGCCACCAAGGGGATTGCTTCCGAAGAGCGATCCGTCACAACACCGATCAAGACCACGACCGGACGCGTTCTTAGCGAGGGCTTGGCCGTCGTTCCAGTTCTGCGGGCTGGTCTTGGCATGTTAGAGCCGGTCGTCCAGCTCTTTCCCGATGTCGCCGTAGGTTATATCGGCTTGGAGCGAAACGAAAGCACAGCAATCGCGAGGAGCTACTACTCCAAACTGCCCGACCTCACAAACCGATACACCCTGTGCGTAGACCCAATGCTCGCCACCGGAGGTTCGGCCGCCCAGGCGGTTTCTCTGATCAAAGCCCACGGAGCCCAGAAGGTTGTAATGGTGTGCGTGGTAGCCGCTCCTGAGGGGGTTGCCAAGCTGGAATCGGCTCATCCTGGCATCGACATTTTCACGGCCTCGCTCGATGAGGGGCTGAACGAAAAGTTCTACATCGTTCCCGGCCTCGGCGACTACGGAGATCGGCTGTACGGAACCTTCTGATGCTTAACTCACCAGTCCGGTTATCAACCACCTGCCTGGTGACTGTAGGTCTGTTTGACCTTGTCAGCACTGTCCTGCTTCTTGGTCGGGGGATGGGTGAAGGTAATCCGCTCTTCTCTTGGCTGTTGCAGTTTGGGCCTTGGGCTTTTGTCTTGGGGAAAGTCTTGTTCCTCGCCGGGCCGATCCTGATCATCGAATTCGCCCGTCAAAAACACCCCCAAACCGCCGAGCAAGCAACCTGGATCGCGTTCGCAGCATACGCAATTTTGTACGGCGCGCAACTTATGCGCATCAGAGGATAATTTTCTTTCGTCTTCAGGTTGACGCGACGCGGGCCTGCG
Organism: Fimbriimonadaceae bacterium; assembly: GCA_014380605.1. Lineage (GTDB taxonomy): Bacteria > Armatimonadota > Fimbriimonadia > Fimbriimonadales > Fimbriimonadaceae > 55-13. Next base: position 3,662 of record JACMJO010000190.1, read on the forward strand.
CCCTACAATGGCGTCGAGGAAATTGGAGGAAAGGATTTGCAACCTAATACAAGTTCAGGAGATTTTGTCGCCGATAAGGTGATGGCAATCTTGGTCTTCATCGGCGCGGCCTGTGGACTTTGCGGCGGAATTGCTCTAGCCGGATTCGCTGGGATCATGGGAGGGCTAGGCGCCGCAGGGGCAGCTAGCGGAGGCGGCGCCGAAGCGGGAGCCGTCGCAGGATTTGGCGCGCTGGGCGTTGGATTCGGCATTTTGTACATCGTGTTAGCGATCGTAGCCTTCATCGGTGCGGTGGGCATGCTTAAGTCGGCTCGAAAGGGCTTCAATCAAGTCATGATCGTCATGGCTGTTTTGACTTTGCTGAGCATTGCTTCCATGGTCATGTTCAGTGGCAGCGGTGGAATTCAGGGAATCGTCGGCATCGTAATTTACGTTGCCCTCGCCGGCTATTGCTGGGGTCGCCTTAATGGCAAAATTGGTCCTGCCCTCACGGAATAGGACCTCATAATCCTGGCGATGACATCAATCGCCAGGAATCTTGCGCACATCAACGGGCGCACAGCGCAAGTCTGCCGAGAGTCTGGCCGCGAACCGGGTGAAGTCACTCTGATCGCCGTATCCAAAACCTTCTCCATCGAGGACATCCAACAGGCTTACATCGCCGGCCAACGACATTTCGGCGAAAGCCGCCTGCAAGAGGCCAAACTCAAGATAGAAGCTTTGCCCGAAGATATCATCTGGCACTTCATCGGCCACCTGCAGTCGAACAAAGCCAAGAAGGTTGCCGAGCTTTTTGATATGGTCCACGCCATTGAGAGCGAATCCCAACTCAAAGAGATATCCAAGGCAAACCGCCAGATTCAGGGATTCATCGAAGTAAATATTGCGAAAGAGCCGCAAAAAGCGGGTATTTGGCCTGAACAGCTTGACGAATTTGCAAAAAGCGTCCTACACTATCCCCAGGTTCATTTAACAGGGTTGATGACGATTGGCCCCATTACGGATGATCCGGAGCTTGCGCGACGATACTTTCGTGAGCTACGGAACTTAGCCATCCAAGTGGGAGTCGAGAAGCTAAGCATGGGAATGAGCCAAGATTTTGATGTGGCGATCCAGGAAGGAGCTACCCATGTCAGAGTCGGAAGCGCGATCTTCGGAGTTCGCGACTAGTAAGGAGAAACGATCATGGAAGAAATGGTTCTCCAGGACAAACCTGGAATTTTTTCTCGCATTGCGGGAATGTTAACGCGTCGAGACGATGAGTTTGAAGAGGATGTCGTGGCCGACTCCACTCCCGAGCATCGCGCCTACACCCTCAAGTCTGCCGCACGATACACCGTCACAGTTCGACGCCAAATTGTGTCGTTCGAAGACGCGATGGCGTGCGCCAACGGCTTGAAGTGTGGCGAACAACAGATCCTTAATCTGGCCTCCACAGAATCGGCGTTGCGCCAGAAGATCGTGGACTTTATGTCCGGGGTGAACTACGCTCAGGAAGGCACGTGGGAAGAGATCGGCGAGAATATCTACCTCGTGGTTCCCGCTAATGCTTACGTAGAAATGGCGCCCGCCACTCCTCGGATGAACGCGTCGAGGAACTAGGCTAGGGTCTAGAGTTGAGAGTGCTGAGTTGAGAGTCCAGAGTCCTTGATAGGATTTACTCTCAACTCTCTCCTAGAAAAGCCGCGCTTTCTCAAGCGTGTCTTCTTGTAACCGTTGGTAAGCGATCTCGGCCAACTTCTCCAGGTTGACCACATCATCGCGGTTATAGGCGATCAGCTTTTCTAGGGCCCGATCGTCTCGATTCCGCTGAAACCGCTGCCAAAGCAGAATCGCGTCATAGCCGTTCAGCCCTTCCGTGTCCTCGCCACGTGCAATTCCAAGTTGCTTCTCGATCTTCTTGAGTCCGCCCCGAACATCGACCCTTCTTAAGGTGGGGCAGAGGTCCAAGTGGATTTGGTCGAAACGGATTCCGGAAAAGCATTTCTGAAGCATGGGCAAATCGAAGGCCGATCCGAAGAAAGTGACGATCATGCTGTATTGCGAGATGATGTCGCGGAAGTTCTCGAGGTTATCTCCCTTAACCAAACACTGGAACTCCTTTCCGTCATAGAGTCCGATCATCGTAACCGACGATCCTCCTTGGCCCCCGTCCGTCTCAATATCTAGGTACACGCAGGAGGAGCGAAAGTCGGGAAATGCCCGCCAAGCCTCTTTCAGGCCGAGTCCACGCGTGAAAAACTGATGCCGACCCTCCTCTAGGGATTTCATGCTCGAGTGAACTTGCTTCCGGAAGAACTCTTTCTCAGCTGATCCAATTTTGAATCGCTTGAGATCTTCCAAATAGTGCGACCACGAGTTGCAGCCCTGCTTCCAGAGCGAGGCTTCCATCTCGTGGCCGATTCCTGGGATATGAATAAAGGTTTGGGGGAGCAACTAGCCCTTGCCGCCGCCCTTCTTGCCTTTTTCAAATTCGTCTCGCGTCTTCACCGAGTTTGGTTGTGGCCCATATATCACCTCTGGGACGCCGAAACCGGTGCCGTAGTTGCCCCAAAATTTCTTTTCCTTGGGATCAAACCAATAGGACCCGGTATCCAAATTCTTGTCGAATTCACCGTAGAGTCGAATGAATCCGTTGCCGCTGAACTTAGCAGTAAGGTTGCGACCAAACCATTGGACGGCTCGGAAACTGCCTTTGATGGTGAGCTTGCCTGTCCCGAACCAGACTTCCCTGCCCTTCTCTTTGTTGTTGTATTCGCGCCGAACATTGCCCTCGGGAGTAACGATGCCATTAAGCTCACTAATCAGGACGCTTCCGGTGAAGCTCATCGAAAGGTCGCCGCTCGGAATGGTGTCGCCACGGGAAAGGATTTTGAAGCTGCCTACATTAGTAGAGAACCAAACATCGTCTCGTTCAGAGGAAACCTTTGTCTTGGTGTAGTCCGGGGCGGTGAATTTGGTTGGCGTCTGTGCGACCACGGCGACCACGGCAATTGCGGTCAAACCTGCGGCTAACGCCAGTTTTATCGGGGCTTTTGAACGAGGGGACAACTTCATCGTGGTAATTTTATCTCACAGGTTAACGGTTGCGAACCGCACAAGCGTAGAAACTGTTGCCAAGAACACGATATGAAGCTCCGATTTGGTCCGATTTTCACCGTAATCATCGTCGCGCTCGCGATCGTTGGCGTTTCTGTCGCATTTATTGCTAACGCTAGTCCGTATGTTTCAGTTTCCGAAGCACGCAAATCGGGTGCCACAAATGTCCATTTAAAGGGACAACTCGATAAATCTAGCATTACCAACGATTTCCGAGACCACAGCATCCGATTTCGAATGAAGGGCGAGGACGGCGATTCGGTGCAAGTGGTGTACACGGGAGTGAGCCCGAGCGACATGACTCAGGCCACTGAGATCGTGGCGATCGGCTCGATGAAGGGCGAAGAGTTCCATTCGAACAAGCTTCTCATCAAGTGCCCATCCAAGTACGAGGGTTCGAGCAAGGCTAAAGCATAGAGTGGAACCTAAACTGCCTCCAATGCCCGATGCGCCCGCCTGGGGAATGGCCCTCGGCCCGATTGGCAAGGGCCTCATTTTCGCCGCGATCATCTTCTTCCTTATCTCCGTCATCGGTTGGGCAACCAATCGCGACAAGGTTGGCAAGATCGGCTTCTGGCTGGGCTCCCTCAGTCTATTCGGAACCTTCGCCTGTCTAGGCGCGCTCTTCCTTGGCAACCAGTTCCAATACGAGTATGTTTTCAGCCATAGCGAGCTAGTTCTCGCCACGAAATACAAGATCGCCGCCATCTGGTCTGGCCAACAAGGCTCGTTCCTTCTTTGGGCGGTTTGTAGCGCGATCTTTGGGCTGCTCGCCGCACCTAGAACTGGCGTCTATCGACGGTGGTTCACGATCCCCTACGCAGTTTTTCTAGGAGGCCTGGGCGCAATCCTGGCCTACGAA
>JACMJO010000191.1 GCA_014380605.1 Fimbriimonadaceae bacterium
GATGAAGACGGCTACGCCACCACCGATCAGTCCCTGAACGATTCCCTCGATATAAAACGGAACGCGGACCGTCAAGAAGGAAGCGCCGACTAACTGCATGATGCGAATTTCTAGTCGCCGAGAAATCACAGTCAGCCGAATCGCGTTATAGATCAGGATGCCCGCAGTAATAAACAGCAATCCGCCCACTGCGAAACCTAGCCAAGAAACGATGGATTGAGCCTGGGCAAGGAAATTGGAAACCTCTTTGAGGTACTTAATGTCCTTGCCAGAAACCCCTTTGACGCTTGCAACCTCGGAGGCCACATTTTCGGCAACCTTTAGGTCGGTTAAGGTGATCTTGAAGGAGTCAGGGTAGGGGTTCTCGAGCTCCGCATACTGCTTATGCTCTGGATTCTCGTCAAGGAACTTGCGCCAAGCCTTGTCCTTCGGAATCAGGAACGCGGCCTTCACGCCGCTAATGCTCCGGATATCTTTGGCGATCCGACTCAACTCAGAAGTTTGGGTGCCGTCAATGACGATGGCCCGGATATCGATGACCCCGGTCATCTGTCCTGCGTAAGACTTCATCAGGCCATGAAGATAGGCCAGGCCCCCAATCAGAAACAAGGCAACCGCGACGGTCGAGATCGCGGCGAAGGTCATCCAACCGTTCCTTCTAAGAGACAAAAACCCTTCGCCGAGCAAGAACTGGATGCGATCAAGCATCTTTTGCTCCCGATGCCGTGTCCGCAACGATTTGGCCGCTCTCCAAGGTGACGATGCGTTTGCCCATCCGCTCGACCACCATCATGTCGTGGCTGGCAACCAGGATCGTGGTGCCCTTTGTGTTGAGCTCCTTGAGCAACTCCATGATCTCCCAGGAGTGCTCGGGATCAAGGTTGCCAGTGGGTTCGTCGGCAAGAAGTAGCGGAGGATTATTGATCAGGGCTCGGCCAATAGCCACCCTTTGTTGTTCGCCCCCGCTGAGTTCGTGAGGAAAAGCGTCCGCTCTATGCCCAATCTTGACTTGCTCCAAAATCTCGGGGACGCGCTGACGAACTGCACGACGACTGTGGCCTACGGCCCGCATGGCATAGGAGACATTTTCCCAGACCCGCTTACGAGGAAGAAGGGCAAAGTCTTGGGGAACGATGCCCATTTCTCTTCGAAGAGCTGGCACAGACCAATCGGGAAGGTCGGTTAGGTCGCGGGAGTTGAGAACGACCCTGCCCTTGGTGTGTCGAGCCTCACGGGTTAAGAGCTTTAGCAGGGTGCTCTTGCCGGCCCCGGTACGGCCCACAAAGAAGACGAACTCGCCTCGTTGAATAGACAATGAGGCATCCCGAAGGCCATACACGAACTCTGTGTATCGAACCTCAGCGTTCTCGTAACCGATGTATACGGGTGACATCGCTTCCCTGCCGTTGCGTTCTTCCGTGAACTTGGCCCAGCCTACCCGGTCCCCGATTGCTGTCCGCACCGACTACCGTATTGCACCCTTCATTCCCGAGAAAAGCCATCCGGGCTACAATATTGCGACCTTAGACCCGAGCGTGACCGCGTTGCCAGCCCGAAACATTACCTCTGCCGACAGATTCCAAAGAACCCGGGACGATCATAGTCGCGAGAACGCCGAGGACTATGTCGAACTGATCGAGGCTCTCATCGAGGAAACCGGCGAAGCCCGTGCGGTAGACCTTGCAGAGAAGCTTGGAGTCAGCCATGTGACGGTATCGAAGACCATTCAGCGACTTCAGAGGGAGGGATACGTAACATCCCAGCCCTATCGATCTATTTTCTTGACGGACAAAGGACGAGCAGTCGCAATGGCCTCCAGGGCCCGCCACGAGCTGGTTTTGCAGTTTCTCACCGCGCTTGGAGTGCCGGACGATGTGGCCGAAATAGATGCCGAAGGAATCGAGCACCATGTGAGCGCGGCCACTTTAGACGCGATGAGAGCTTTTCTGAACCGTCGGCAGGAATCTACACTTCAATAACAACGGGTAACACCAGTGGGCGCTGTTGGGCTTTTTTCTGGATCGCCCGCTTTACCACTTCTGCGGCATCGGCCCGAACTCGGCCGACATCCTTTAATTCCTCTCGACTAAGAGCTTGAAGGGCATCGCACAGGAGATCGAATGTATAGTCCAACATGTCGGCTGGCCCGTGGAGGCCCTTGCTTTGAAGAATCGGATCGGCGATGATCTCGCCTTTCTCCATGTCCATCACGATGGTAACCACGATCATGCCATCGTTGGCGATGTTAAAGCGATCTCGCAACACTTCATCGGACACACCGGGGATGCCGCTGTTGTCGACTAGGACTCTGCCGTAGGGAATGGCATCGGGTTTGATCTCGGCTGATGTTTCCGTAATACATAGGGCATCGCCATCGGAGAGAGTGAATACGCGGTGCTCCGGGTATCCCATCTCCATCGCCATTTCGTTATAGACATGCTGATGCCGGGGCTCCCCATGGACCGGCGCCACATAGAACGGCTTAGTGAGATTCAGCATCATCTTCAGCTCTTCCTGATAGGCGTGGCCGCTTACGTGGATGGGGGTTGGCGAGTCGTAGATGACGTTACAACCTTGGCGGAAAAGGCGGTTAATGGTGCGCCAGATCGCGCCCTCGTTCCCAGGAATGGGCCTAGCTGAGTAGATAAGAGTATCGCCCTGCCGAATCTGAAGCCGGCCATAGGTGCCCTTCGACATCTGAACCAAAGCGGACATCGGCTCGCCTTGACTGCCCGTCGTGAGGATCGCCAACTGGTTGTCCTGGTACATCTTCATGTCGGCAAGGCCGACTCGGATTCCCTTGGGAATCTTGACGTAACCCATCCGCTCGCAAATGTCGAGGTTCTGCTCCATACGCCGGCCCACGGCGGCAACTTTGCGGCCCGATTCCGCGGCGACATCGAACACCTGTTGCATGCGATGGATGTTGCTCGCGAAAGTGGTGAGGAGAATTCGGCCCTTTGCAGTTGCGAAAACGTTCTGGAGACCTGCGGTTACTTGCCGTTCACTCGGCCCCCAACCTTGACGTTCGACGTTGGTGGAGTCGCTGAGAAGGAGAAGGACGCCTTCATTACCGAGTTCGCCGATTCGGGTGATGTCGGTCAGTTTGCTGTCAACCGGGGTGAAGTCGAACTTAAAGTCGGCAGTGAAGAAGACGATTCCGTGAACGGTTCGAACCGCCATGCAACAGGTCTCGGGGATCGAGTGGGTAACCCGAACCGACTCAACGCTTAAGGACCCTGCCTCTAACGTGTCTCCTGGCTTGAATATCTTGTAAGTAACTTTTGTCTGAGGAATCTTCTCATCGAGCTTGCCGCGAACCAAGGCGTGGGTGAACTCGGTGACGAACAACGGGCAGTCCACATGGGGGAGCAAATAAGGCAGGCCGCCGACGTGATCCTCGTGGGCGTGGGTGATGAAAATGCCCCTAATGCGATGCTTGTTCTCGATCAGATAGGTGAAGTCGGGAATGACGATATCGACGCCGAGCATCTCTTCAGTCGGGAAGGATAGGCCACAGTCGATGACTACAATGTCGTCGCCTTGTTCGACAATCGTGCAGTTTTTTCCAATCTCACCCACTCCACCAAGGGGGATGACGCGTACGAGGGACATTGCCTTACAGGGTACCAGTTGTGAGGTTGGGGCCCAACCAGGATAGCCGCTGCGGACGGCTATACTTTAGGTTCACCTTGTCGGTTACAAGCCCATGCCCCTGCGCGCGATTATCTTCGACTTCGACGGCCTCATTCTCGACACGGAAACCCCCGAAGTGCGGGCTTGGCAGAAGGTGTTTCGGAGTCGCGGCGCGGAGTTTCCGGATTCCTGGTGGATTCATGCCATAGGACGCGGGGCGGATCAAATACAAGAATCGCCGATCGAGGTGTTGGAGCGGCAATTGGGCTACCCATGCGAACGCATGCTGGTTATGAGTGAATATGAGTCGCTACGTCTAGCGGATATCGAAGCTTCGCCCGTGTTGCCCGGCATCACCGAGTTGATCCAGGCGGCCCTGGCGGAAGGGGTCAAGTTAGGAGTGGCTTCGAGTTCGAAGCACGCCTGGGTGGATCGGCATCTAGGGCGCATCGGGTTATTAGATTCCTTTGGGGCCATCCTTTGCGCAGACGATGTGCAAAATGCCAAGCCTTTTTCAGACCTATATGTCGCTGCGTGCGCCCGGCTGGGAGTCGCGCCATCAGAGGCTATTGCCCTGGAAGATTCGCCCAATGGGATTAAAGCGGCCAAAGCGGCGGGGTTGGTCTGCGTGGCGATTCCGAACGCCTGCACGGTTAGATTGAGCCTTAGCGATGCGGATCACCAAGTGGACACGGCGACGGATTTAGACTTGCCAATGCTTGTCGAGTTGCTACAGACGGCGGAGAAAAGACATGTGGAACGAATGGCCGCCAACCCTCAGAACGAACAGATAAAGACTCACTTTGGTGCGATCACCGACGAGATGAAGTCGCTTGGGGTTTGGGAAACCGCGAAGCCCAGCGACGAGGCGTTCGAGAACATGGGCGCATTCGGGCTAAACACCATGGCGCTGGAGCAATGGCTAAGATGGGTGTTTGTTCCAACCATGGAAGATCGCCTTGCCGATGGCGGTCCGTGGCCCTCCTCCAGCAGTATCGGCACAGTAGCGATACGGAATTTTGACGGGCGGCACGAGTATTCGCATCTGATCTCGTTGCTCTGCGAGTTCGATCGGTTATTTTGAACTGGATCCAAGTTTAGAACTAGGACCCTTGGTCGAAGAATAAACCACGGAAGGTGTCCAAGCCCCACTCGTTGTCATCGAGCCCCTCTCTGAACAGCTCGGTCTTTTGGAAAGCGATCTTTTCGTCGGCCGAGTCTTTGGCGTTTTCCATTGCGGCCAAATAAACGCGGTTCTTGCCGAACTTCTGATTCATCCGATCAACCGCATCATTGAACTTGGATCGCTCCTGGGTAGCGTCGAACAGAGAAGGAGTGACTTGCTCGGCTTTGCTCAGGTCATAAAAGGTGACTCCAACTTGGGTTGGCTGGGCGAAGTCGCGTTTTTCCCATTCGATGAGGAAGTATTCGTTCATCGTGACCGTGTCTTGGGTCGGGGGTAGGGCGATTCGGGTACCCCAGCTCTTGGTCTTGCCAGTGACATAGACGGACATTTGGCTGGCCCAGAGATCGTTGGCTCGAAGCCGGGCGCTGGCTTTTTGGAGGAGTCTGAGCAGAACCTCTCGACAGCCTGGATCGGAACGAAGCTCAGGGGCAAGAACATGAGAGTGACCAAGCGATTGTTGCTCTTTTTTCTCCATCGGCACCTCGAAGCCTTGGAGGAGGTACCACCAACGCTCGCCGATGATCGATTGGAAGCCGTTGCGGATTCGGTTTTGGCTGGCTTCGCAGAGATCCTTGACGGTGAATATGCCTTGCGCATTGAGGCGAATTTCGGTTCGGCGGCTGATCCCGGTGAGGTCGGTGAGCTTAAGTGTGTAGAGCTTGTGGGGGAGGTCCTTGCTTTCCAGGACCACGAGGCCGTTCGGCTTCTGCATCTCTGTCCCGATCTTTGCGAGGAACGAATTGGGGCCGATACCGACCGAGCAAGTCATGCACTCGCCCACATTTTCCTGGATTGCAGACTTGATTCTCTTCGCGATTTCGACAGCGCGGTCGGGGGCCATTTCTTCGCCGAGAAGCCTAAACCGCATCTCGTCGATGGAACAAACGGCCTCGACAGGCAAGATTGAGTTACACACCTCGACGATTCGCGTGTGGTAGGCGGTGTAGGCAGGAAAGTTGCCTTTGGTGAGGATGATGTCCGGGCACATACGCTTGGCATCGCCCACTAGGGTGCCCGTGCGGACTCCGAATTTCTTGGCCTCGTAACTCGCCGCAACAATAGTGCCGGACTCGGCGACCACCGGGCACACGCCAACCGGCTTGCCGCGCAATTCGGGGTTTTCCTGTTGCTCGACCGACGCGAAGTAGGCGTTGAGGTCGAGGAACAGATATCTTAATGGCCGCTCCTTTTCCAGAAGTGGTAGATTCCCGTCTACCATGTTCCTATTATACGGCAATTAGTAAAGCCTTTGAGGCCCATGTCGCGAGTCGATTTGAGGTTCCCAGAGCCTGGTACACCTCGATAGGTAAACTGCCGGATTCCCATGGACTTCCGACAGACCCTTAATCTGCCTGATCCAGACTTCACCATCCCGATGAAGGCTGGCCTCCCTACATTGGAGCCGCAGATTCAGAAGATTTGGGACGAACAAGGCCTTTACCACCAGATTCAGGAGAGCCGGAAGGGAAAGCCCACCTTCATCCTGCACGACGGTCCACCCTACACGAACTCGCCGATCCACATCGGAACGGCCTTTCAAAAGTCGCTGAAGGACTTCGTGATCAAGTCGCGCACGATGATGGGCTACTTGGCGCCTTACGTGCCTGGCTTCGATACGCATGGCTTGCCGATCGAGCAGGCGGTGACCAAGAAGTTCGCGGAGCAGAAAGTTACACCGACTGGCACCGAACTGCGCAAAGCCTGTCGCGAGCATGTGGCGAAGTACGTCCAGGTACAGACCGAGCAGTTCAAGCGCTTCGGAATCCTTGGACTTTGGGAACGGCCTTATAGGACGCTTGACTTCGAGTTCGAAGCCGAGATCGTGCGGGTCTTCAAGCGGCTGGTTGAGGGCGGGTACGTGTACAAGGGTTTGCGTTCCACTATGTGGAGCCCCACCAGCCGCACCGCGTTGGCCGACACCGAGATCGTCTATCACGACCACACCAGCAAGGCGATCTACGTGAGGTTCCCCCTGATGGAGGACCCCAACCACATGCTCACCAAGTACGCCAACCTGTACACGGTGATCTGGACGACGACTCCTTGGACGATCCCAGCGAACTTAGCCGTGGCCTTCCATCCGGAGTTCACCTATGCGATCGTGAGGGTGGGAGACGCGCATTACGTCCTCTTGAAAGACCTGCTTGAGAAAGTCGCGGCGAAAGTGGGCTGGGAATCCTACGAAGTGGTTGCTGAAATGGACGGCATCAACTTTGACCTGGTCAAGTTCAAGCACCCGATATTTGATCGCATCTCTCCGGGAGTCGTAGCCGACTACGTCACCACTGAAGACGGCACCGGCGTCGTCCACACCGCGCCCAGCCATGGCCGGGACGACTTTATCACCGGGCAGAAGTACAACCTTGGAGTTCCAAACACGGTGGACGAGCGGGGTGTTCTGACGGCGGAGGCGGGAGAGTTCGACGGGACCTACTTCCAGAAATGCGATACCGTCGTGGTGGATAGGCTGCGGGAAGTCGGCAATCTGCTCAGCGCGGAGGATTACAAGCACAGCTATCCCTATGCCGAGCGCGATGGCCAGCCGGTCATCTTCAGGGCCACCGAACAATGGTTCGTCGGAATCGACCAGCATAATCTTCGCGAGGACATGCTTGAGGCGATCAGCCCTATACCGCTGGAAGACTTCCTCGAAAATGGGGGTGAGACTCCGGGCGTGTCTTGGGTACCCGAGCAGGGTTACAACCGTATCGAATCCATGGTGCGGCAACGCCCCGATTGGTGCATCTCCCGGCAGAGGCCCTGGGGCGTAGGTATCCCGATCTTCTACGGACGCAACTCCCGCGTTCCCGTCATGGACCCCGTGGCGATCGAGGCCGTGGCTAAGCTCGTTGAGAAGGAAGGAAGCGACGCCTGGTTTGCCCGGGAAGCTTCTGAGATTCTGCCCTCGGGCTACAAGCACCCGGAAACCGGCGAGACGGAGTTCGACAAAGAGACCGATACGCTCGACGTCTGGTTCGATTCCGGCTCGACTTCGATCATCGTTCTGGATGAAAAGGTCTGTCCGGAATGGAAGGATATCGGCCTCCGATGGCCCGCCGACCTCTACCTGGAGGGCTCAGATCAGCACAGGGGCTGGTTCAACACCTCGCTTATTATCGGTACCGCCTTGAAAGGCGAACCGCCCTATCGGCAGGTAGTAACTCACGGCTTTGTCATGGACGACCAGGGCCGAAAGATGTCCAAGAGCCTTGGCAACGTGATCGAGCCTATCGAGGCATGCAATACCTATGGGGCAGATGTGGTGCGGTATTGGGTCGCGAGCGTGGATTACGCCTACGACGTGCCCTGTTCCGACGCCTTGTTGAAGCAGTTCGGAGAGAACTTCCGCACGGTTAGAAATACCCTTCGCTTCCTGCTTGGGAATCTGAGCGACTTTGAGGCGGTTTGGGCGGAGGGTTATCGATGCAATGGAGGATCAGAGGCTTTGCTAGAGCTGGATGAGTGGGTGGTCGAGCAGGTTGACCTGCTCGTGGCCGATTGCGTCGAAAAGTACAAGCGTTACGACTTTGGCGGAGTCATCTCTGCGGTCCACAACTTCTGTGCGATCGAGCTGTCTCGGTTCTATCTGGACGCGATCAAGGACAGGATGTATTGCGACGGCAAGGAGTGGCCCTCTCGCCAGTCCGGGCAAGTTGCTTGCCTCTATGTGCTCACGCGATTGGTGAAGTTGCTCGCTCCCATCCTAGTTCACACGGCGGAAGAAGTTTGGGGAAGGATTCCAGGCAGCAGTGGGTCGGTGCATATCGCCTACTTCGATATGCCCAGCGCGGACCGGCTCTCCGAGATCGAAGGCAGTCCATTGCAGACAAGATTTGCCGCGCTGATTGGGGAACGCGGCGATGCTTTCGCCGCATTCGAGCCTTGGAAGGCGGAGAATGGGGTGAAGGATAGTCAAGACGTGATCCTGAGCATTTCTGCCTCGGGCGAAACTCTCGATTTGCTCCGGTCGTTCGATCCTGATGAGTTGGCAAACTACTTCAAAATGAGCGGAGTCGAGCTGGCAGAGGGTCCAGAGGGCTTCACTTTCCGCCGAAGCGAATTTGAAAAGTGCGAGCGTTCACGGCTTCGCAGGGCGGATGTTCAGCAGGTAACGGTCGAAGGCGACACCCATTGGCTGACCAAGCGGGACCGAAAGGCGGTCAGGCTTGAATAGGAGAACCCTATTCTGGGTTTTGTTCGTCAGCATGCTGATCTTGGATCAGGCGGTCAAGTTTTGGGCTCGGGGAGCGGTCGATGGTCGTGAAGGCGCATCGATCCTTGCCCTTTGGCCAGGGGTTTTTGAGCTGACTCTCGTCTTCAATCGAGGGATCGCCTTTGGCCAACTTCAGGGCTATGGCGTTTTGTTGACCCCGATTGCTCTGATCATCGCAGGCGGGTCCATTTGGTATTCCATGAGGCATCCCCAAGCAGCGAAAATCTATCACGTCGTGGCGGCCCTATTTGCGGCGGGCGCACTGGGGAATCTGTTCGACCGGCTCTATCTCGGCAAGGTCACCGACATGTTCGACTTTCGCCTCATCGGGTTTCCGGTCTTCAACGTGGCCGACGCTTGCATCACGATTAGTGGCGTCGTCATGGTTCTGCTCTGGATTCGCGAGGCGATCGAGGAGAAGCGGGGTACGAAGGACGAAGGGACGGAGGGACAAGGGACGAGGGAAGAGGGAACCGACGAACGAAGAGAAAGCTTCCCCCCATCGCCGTCCCTTACGTCAGTTAAGCCCACCCCTCCCTCGCAAGACTAGGCGTCCCAGCAGTCACCACCTGTCCCTGTTCCCTCCGTCTCTTCAATGCCTGGTCCCTCGTCCTTTGTCCCTAGTCCTGCAACCCAAATGTTATTCCTGCGTTACTCTGTTCCTATGAGATCGCGACCCTTGATTCCCGGTGGCCGTGGAGGCCTGCTCGTTCTGGCCATCGCCGCCGTGCCTATCGTCCTCAACCGTTGCAAGCCGTTTGCCAAGAAGGTTGGCGAGAAAATGGTGGAGTGGGGTGAGAAGATCAAGAAGGATGCGGATAGGACCGAGTCGCCAGCGACAAACGAAACCTCGTCAAAGTCCGATATGAAAAAGAGCGCTCAAGACGAGACCCTGAAGTCCTCGTCACCCGCCGGCAAAGACGAAGTAACGGAGCAGGTCGCGGCAGCGACGGCGCCAA
>JACMJO010000192.1 GCA_014380605.1 Fimbriimonadaceae bacterium
CGTACGTTGCGCGGTCCATATGGCCAACGTCCCGGCTGGCGATACCAGTGGCGTCCATAAAGGTGAACTCTAACTTGGCTCCCTTGTCCTGAATCTTGCTTGCGACAAGTCTGGGTTGGTTCTTGGCGACGCAATAGTGGGTCAAGATCAGCTTGCCCTCATGCACGGAGTACATCGTCACCATCATGTCTCCCTTGTGGGCGTCGAACCAACTCTCTTCCATGACCACCGATCCGTTGCCGATCAAGGAGTATTTATGGCGGATCTTTTGACCGCTCTGGTTTGCGCCTTCCCATTCTCCCACCATCGCCTTGAATTTCTCAAAGCCCGCTTGGGCATCTTCCTTTGGACCGCCGGGGCCGGCGATCAACAGGGTTCCAATTACTAGTCCAATAGCATTCATTTCATTCTCCGTTTTTGCGGTTGGGGGAGCGACCCGGACCTGGAGGTCCAGGCTACGTTCTCAGGTAACGTCCCCTTGTTATGCCGATCCCGATTGCACTGCAGCTTTACTCCGTGCGCGACGACTGCGCTCAAGACCTTTTTGGAACCATGGCGAAGGTTGCCGCTATGGGCTACGACGGCGTCGAGTTCGCGGGTTACCATGGCCACCGAGCCGAGGATATTCGCATGATCCTGACCGACCTTGGCCTGAGGTGCGCGGGAACCCATGCCGGATTCGCGACCTTGCAGGACGATCAGATCGATGCGACGATCGAGTTCCACGGCATTCTAAGCTGCGAGAATCTGGTGGTGCCTTGGTTGCCCGAAGAGACGCGTAATTCGCCCGCTGCTTGCTTGGAGACTGCGAATCAGCTCAATGCCATCTCCGCCAAGCTCAAGCCCTTTGCCATGCGCACGGGCTTTCACACCCACTCGGGCGACATGACTCCCCTATCCAATGGCAAGTGCGCCTGGGACTTGCTGGGCGAGTACACCACGGACGATTTCATCATGCAGTACGACACGGCGAACGGCATGGCGGGAGGAGCCGATCCGGTTCAGCCGATCCTCGATTGGCCGGGCCGGGGGCGGACCGTGCATCTGAAGGAATGGTCGGGCGAGCACGGAGCCAAGGTCATCGGCGAGGGCATGGTGCCTTGGCAGAAGGTATTCGATGCCTGCGAGCGGATTGCCGGGACGGAGTGGTACATCGTCGAGCATGAGGCTTACGAGGGCATGAGCCCCCTGGAAGCAGTCGACCTTTGCCTGAAGAACCTGCGGGCGATGGGGAAGTAGGCGCGCGCCCGATCTCGCTCACAGCGCACGCGCAGTTGGCTCGTCAGGGGTTTCTTCTAATCCAAAGAACTAGCCAAATCGATCCAACTATGTAGCTGATTCCAAACGTCGTCATCCGAGCCAATCGTCCAGAGTGAACTCCAGCAATTTGGGTTAACAGCTCCCCCACCGTGATTGCCGCAAGAAAGAAGATTCCCGCAAGCACACATATCTTGAACCAATGAATTTTCCTTACCGGTTTCACTTGGGGCTGCACATTGCCATTATAGCCAGAGCCTTACGGGTTCACAAACCGCCGCGCGACCTCGGACCACTCGCTCCAACGGCCGCTCAGGCGGGATCGAACTCGCACGTAGATCTCAAGCGGATGCTGGCGCCGCCAATGCCAGCCCTCCGCTTTGTGCTTTCGCAAATGAAGCCACAGAATCTTTTCGGCGTCGGTTGGCCACTGGCGGTTCTCCCGGGCTCGATCACGCAACTGGCGGTCGCGTCTCCATTGCATGGAGGGAATTCGCTACTCCCTGAGTGGATTATACAACGGCGACCCTCACCCTGCTCTCTCCCGGCGGGAGAGGGTTCAGACGTAGCCCACGCTATTTTCGACTCTTGGTCTGAACGTAGTGAACGAAAGGGATACCGATAAGGAGGATCGCCATGCCGAGGGAGACTGCATCGGCAACCCACTCGATCATGCCCTGAGTGACCAATACTCGCTTTCCGGCCGTGGATACGGTCGCACAAACGAAGGCACCCAAAAGCACTTGCCACCATTTGATCTTGAACTGCACTAGCCCACGAACCTCGCCACATCCGCCTTCAGCTTTTCCAACGACGGGGCGTGGATGTACATCATGTGGCCGGCTTCGTACTCTCCCGTCTCAAAGTTAGCGCGCAGGGTGGGGTCTAGGGACATGTGGTTCAGGGTGTAGTCGGTGGCGAAGTAGGGGGTGGCGAGGTCGTAGAAGCCGCTGGCGATGTAGATCTTCATGTGCGGGTTCTTGGAGATCGCCTTTCTGAGGGTCTCGCTGGTATCGGGCATACCCTGGCCCGCCGAGCCCCAATTCCACTCTTGGAATGTCTTGTTGAAGACGAAATACTCCAGGTCCGACTTGTACTGCAGATCGGCGCGGACGTACTGGTTGAAGGTGGAGACGTAGGGCGGCATGAGGGCGCTGATGCTGGGGTCGTGCTCGTTCTGCTGGGTCGTGTGGTCGCCATCGATGCCCACGAACCGGCTGTCAATGCGGCCGACCGTGCGCTTCTTGTTTCGCAGCAGCTCTTTACAGAAGCTGTGGATGTTGATCCTTAGGTTGGATTGGTCAATGAACTCTGGTCTTAGGCCGGTGCATTTGGCGAGGGTGGCGATCGTTCGCTTCCGTTCGGCACTGGTCATAGAGTCGCCTTTGGCCAAGAGGGTTGAGTATTCGCCGATGGCGTACTTCTCGACCTCTTTGAGGAAGTTGCGGAGGTTCCTTCGCTTGGGAATCGCGCCGTGATAGTGGGCGGTGGCGGCGTAGGTGGGGAGGAAGAGAACGAAGGGGAGATCGTTGCCCTTCACGAACCTCGCAGTCTGCATGTTGAGGATGCTTGAGACGAGGACGATGCCGTTGAAGGCGATGCCCCGGTCGATGAGATAGCCACTGATGCCGGCGGAACGGTAGGTTCCGTAGCTCTCGCCGACCAGGTAGAGCGGACTCGCCCAGCGCTCGTTTCTTGAGATGTAAAGGCGAATGAACTCGCTGACGGACTCGATGTCGCCCTCCACGCCGAGGTGCTTCTTGGTGATCTCCTTGTCCTTAGCGCGGCTGAAGCCAGTGTTGATGGGGTCGATGAAGACGAGGTCGGTGTGCTCCAGCCAGGTGAATTCATTGTCGATGAGCTTGTGGGGAGGCGGCGGAAACTCGTCGTTCTCGGTCATCTGGATACGCTTGGGGCCAAGCGCGCCGAGGTGGAGCCAGACGCTCGGAGAGCCAGGACCGCCGTTGAAAGAGAACATGAGGGGTCTCTTGCCAGGCTCTTGGCCCTCGACGGTGTAGGCCATGTAGAACATCTGAGCCTCGATCTCATCGAACTCGTTTTTGAACGGCATACGACCGACCGTGACCTTGTATTTGAGCTTCTTCTTGCCGACCGTGATCTCGTGCTCGGTGATCACGGGGGCTTCCTCAGCGAAGGTGATCTCCTTTGGCTTATCGGGCTGAGCGGGCTTTACTTCCTCGGGCATGGGGTGAGTTTACTGTGATGGAGGTGAATTGGGTGATGGAGGTGTTGGGGGAGGGGGCGAGTGGGTGAGGGGGTGATCTGACTCATCTGACATATCGGACCAATCGGGCAGATATGGCTATTGCCGGAGAGACGCAGAGCCGAAACACCGCAACGCCGTGAATTTCCTTGAAACTCTTCCAACCTTTTCGCACTTACGGACGACAGAAGGGCTGAGGAATCTGTGGGTTCATTGCCATTGTTAGCGGGAAG
>JACMJO010000193.1 GCA_014380605.1 Fimbriimonadaceae bacterium
ACATTCTCCACCTCGAAGCGATCCCACAGCTTGTCGATTGACACCTTGCCGTTCGTCCCCAAGTATTCGCCCTTGGGACTAGCGATCGGCTCGCTGAAGCCGAAGAATGGTAGCGCGAGGTTCACGAACCCATTTTTGTATTGCTCTAGGTCCGTCTTGCCATCGATGATTTTGTAAAACTCCAAGACAACCAAACCCGTCGCGAGCGCCGTGGTAGTGGCAATGGCCGGGATGATCTTTCCGGCGATGAACTTGGTTTTGTGTCGGTCGGCCGTTACGATTGAATAGTTCTCCGCTCTGAGGTTGCTCGCAGCGGTGATGAAGTCGATGTGGTGGTTTGAATCATCGTCTTTCTCAAACTCCACCGGCTCCAGTTTGAAGCCGGGTAAGGACTTTGGCGGCGGTAGCTGGCGAATGATCTTATCTAATTCCTCATTGTCGTCGAACCTGGATGCCCCCGCTGGCTTAGCATTCGGATCAGGGTCCGCGTCGTCGGCTTGGATCTTTACGCTGGGGTTCGGGCTGAACTCTGGGATAATCATGTTCTCCATCACCTTCACGTAGTTGCTCTCCGGAACACCGCCACTCTTGATGCCATAGTTGAAGGCGTGCAAATTGGCTGCTGCGATGACGAACCCAAGGTGCGTCGGATTGGAGGCATCGAACTTCAAGGGCTCGGGTGCGCGCTTGGGACCTGACCAAAATGGCGCACCGCTCGCCGTCGCTGAGTCCTTGGGGAAATTGTACAGCAATTGCTGGATGGCATTGTTGTACTCTTTTTCGAACTGCTGCCGGGCCCATACAATGCAGTCCTCGAAGCTTAGGGGCTTCTCGGTAACAAGAAAGTCGCGGAGGTTCTCCAAAGTTCCAATCTCGTTGCCTGAGTGCTTCAAGGTCTGCTCGATGTAATTGGGCTTGCTCATGTATAGATTGACCGTTTCCGGAGGCCCAACGAAATACGAATGGAACTTCTCTTTTGCCCAAGCAATCGTATGTTCGATCTTGTTTGGGAAACTTCGGAGCGTGCACTGTGGAAACGACTGTTCCGGTGGGTCTTGGGAGCTCGAGTAAGACTCTGTCAGACGTGGGAGAACGACCTGAGTGTTTGCCTTTGTGCCGAGGGTTCCGCTCTCCAGGAGAGGCTTGTGGAAGAAAACGCATCGACGATCGACGTATTGTCTCGCGTCCACATTGTCCAGCGCGTTTGTGACACCATCCAGACCTTCCCAGAAATTTTCGTTGAAGATGTGCTCGGTATCAGGCCCCACCCGGTCTCTCATGGTAGTAATCTTGCCCTTGAGATCTGGGTTCATGGCCTGCACGGCTTCCGCCGCGCAGTCACTCTTCAACTTGCCCACATCCTTTGGCCGGAAGAGAAACTGACGGTTCAAGTTGCTCTTTTCGATCTGATCCATGTCCGTGATGATGATTCGGCCTCGAGGCCCCGTGGCCAAGCCGATCATGGCCCAGTTCTTCAACATTTCGCATCCGATGGCTCCAGCACCCACAAGGAACTGGTCAACGTTCGCGATCTTTTCCTGGAAT
>JACMJO010000013.1 GCA_014380605.1 Fimbriimonadaceae bacterium
ATGTTGTTGAGCGTGAACCCAAATAAGCTCATGGCCGTAAACGTGGCAAAGATACACAGGGGGATCGCGATGGCCACGATCAACATTCCTCGGAAATTGTGGAGGAAGATGTAAACGATCGCTGTAACGAGCAATATGCCGAGGATGATCGAGAACTGCATGTCCTCGAGGGAGCTTTCAATCTGAGTCGCTTGGTCGAAAGTTTTGGTGAAGGTCAGCCCATACTGTTCGCCAAGCTGCTTGCTGAGAGCTTCGGCGGCTTCAGATATCTCAACTGCGTTGCCCTCCTTGGTCTTTTGAACGATGATGACGACGGAGTCTTTGCCGGCCAAACGGCTGTAGGTTCGGCGCTCGATGGACGTGTCGCTGATCGTCGCGACATCCGCCAACCGAACCATCTTTGGCGGGGAGTTCATTACCTGGTTGTCGCGGACAGAAATGACCGTTTCCAGAATGTCATCCATGGATTGGTAGTCATCGGGGACCCGAACGGCGATTTCGCGATCCCCCTGAATAATGCGCCCTGCCGGAAGGTTCTGTGAGGAGTTGCGAACCGCGTCAAGAACATCTCTCGCGCTGATGCTGTATGCGGCGAGCCGGTCTGGCCGAATCTGAATTTGGATTTCACGTTGGTCGCCGCCGGTGGCGGTGGCTGCGCCAACCCCGGGCAATTGAGCAAATCGATCCTCAAGGACGCTATCCGCCAAGTCGCGCAATTGCAGGCTTGAGAGGGTCTTGCTGCTCAGCGAGTAATACAAAACGGGCTGGCTACCCGAGTCGAGCTTGGTGATCGTTGGCTTTTCGGTGCCGTCCGGGAGGTCGTTCTGAACTTGATCGACTTTAGATCGGATGTCGTTTAAGGCTACGTCGATCGGAGTGCCAAGTTCAAGCTGAATGTTGACGCTGGAGATTCCTTCCTGGGAGGAGCTCGTGACTTCTCGCAGGCCATTGACGCCAGAGACGGCCTCTTCAAGTTTGCGCGACACGAGCTCCGCCACTTCCTCCGGACCTGCGCCCGGATAGACGGTCAAGATTGTGACGTTGCCAAATGCAACGTCAGGATTCTGCTCAACCCTCATGCCGATAAGGCTCAAGTAGCCCATCAGCATTGCGGCAAGCATCAGCATTAGCACGAAGACGGGACGCTGAATGGCTAGTTTTGTTAATCCCACGCTTTAAACTCCTGCCTGCTTGGCGGTGTCGACCTTAATTTTCGCTCCATTGTCCAAGGCGTTTTGACCCGCGACGACCACCTGTTGCCCAGCGGTAAGCCCGGTTACCTGGATTACCC
Source organism: Fimbriimonadaceae bacterium (assembly GCA_014380605.1). Classification (GTDB taxonomy): domain Bacteria; phylum Armatimonadota; class Fimbriimonadia; order Fimbriimonadales; family Fimbriimonadaceae; genus 55-13. Next base: position 1,292 of record JACMJO010000013.1, read on the forward strand.
CGCCCGTCTGAAGTCCGGTCGTAACCGGAACCTGTTTAGCCTTATCGCCGTCGAGGACAAATACCACGTCTTTCCCATCGCGCTTTACGATCGCCATGGAGGGAACCGTGGCGGCGTTCGGAATGGTCCTCAAGACGATTTCTCCGGTAGCGTACATTCCGGGTCTAAGGGTGCTGGTGTCGCCGCTAAACGCGACCCTGACCTTGAAGAGCCGTCCCACCGACTCTCCAAAGGGGCTGATTGCGCGGACGATTCCGGCAAACTTCACTCCGCTTAGCGCGTTTACGGAAACGGTTACCGGGCTGCCCAAACCGATCTTATCGATGTTTGACTCGGGCACCTCGCCCTCAAAGTAGTTGCCTTCTTTGCCAACGATGCGAGCCACCGGCGAGCCAGGCCCGACTACCGTTCCTGGTTGAACGGGGTTCCCCGAGATTTTGCCGCTGAACGGGGCCTTGATAGTTGAGTCCGCGATCGCCTGACGAGCGATGGTGACTTGGGCCTGAGCCGACTGAATCTGAGCACGGGCGGCGTTGATCTGGGCGCGAGCGGCCTGCACTTGCTCGTTCAAGTTGATATCGAGCGCCTGTTGAGCCTTCGCCCCACGTACCCCTTCCTCCGCTTGGCGAACCGCTTCCCGAGCAATGTCAATGTCTTCGCGTCGATTCCCAAGCGCCAATTGCCTTTGGAGCGCGGCGTTGTAGTTTGATAGCGCAGTGTCGAAATTGAGCTTGTATTGCTCAAGCAAGGCCGCGGCGACGGCGCCCTCGGCGACCAACTTGGTATACCGATCAAGGTCCTTTTGGGCTTTGTCGAGCGAAGACTTCGCTTGCTTAACGGACCACTCCGCCTGGACTCTATCCTCCTCTCTCGCTCCCGCAAGGGATTTTGAGAGTTGAGCCCGGGCGGATCGCAACTGCGCTTCAGCTTGTCTGACCGCAGATGCAGATCGCGTTGGTTGGATCCTGGCGTTTTGGCTTGCTTGCGACAACTGGGCATTCGCTGATTGCATCGACGACGCGGCCGTTTGAACGCTGGCAAGGGCTTGGCTTAGCTGGGCGGAGAGAGAAGCAGTGTCCTGTACGGCAATGGTTTGGCCGACAGAAACCGGATCGCCATCTTTGACATACACGGCAATGATCTTCCCGCTATTCTTGGCTCCAACTTGTGAATCCGACGAGGTGGTGACTTGGCCCGTTATGGCCAGGGTTTCTTGTAGCGTCTGAATCGACACCGGTTGCGCGGTCACCGTCACGGTGGGATCGCTGACGATCGCCTCGGTGGTTTTGGCCTGTTCCTGGGCTGGACGATCGACGCATCCCACGCCTACAAAGGCAAGCGCCGCCATGCTGATGATTCCGAAGCGTTTCAATTCCTTCCTCCCAAAATCTGTTGCAAATCGTCCGTTCCCACGGCCCGTTGTAGTTCTGAATAAGCCGTCCAATAGTCGTATCGCGCCGAGACGACGGCGATCCGAGCCTGTGTAAGTTGAGTGAGAGCGTCGGTGATCTCTAAGGTGATGCCTTCACCAGCCGCGAGCCGCACTTTGCTGATTCGATAATTCTCTTCGGCGGCGGCCAATTGCCGCTGGGCAACCGTCAGTCGAGCGGCGGAGTTGATCATGTTCGTGATCGCCTGCCGGACTTCGAGCGAAATTCCAAGCCTAACCTGCTCGAGTTGAATCTTGACCTGCTCTTCGTCCTGCCTGGCCTGCTTGACCTGGGCTCGGGTGACGCCGGAGTCGAAGATAGGAAAATTGAGGGTGACTGCCCCGGTCGTGGTTTGTTCTTGGGCCGTGAATCCTTGTGCGTCGATGTTTCGTTGGTGATTGATCGCGAGGTTCATCGACGGGTTCGTCCCTCGCTCGGTGGCTCGGCGGATGAAGGCGAGGGCTTCCTGAGTCTTAGTCAAAGCCTTTGCTTCCGGCCTCGACGCCTGAGCGGCCTTGTCGATGTCGGCAACGTCGGCGGTTGGAGTTGCGGGCAAACTCATGACCTTCGAAGTGGTGAAGTCGGTTTCGATCGGCCTTCCAAGCGAGTTGTTGAGCGATTGCTTGGCAAGGGTCTGTTGGTTGGTGGCGGAGATGAGGTCGAATTGAGCCTGGGCGAGTTGAGCCTCGATTCGAATGACGTCGATCTTCGCCTTGGTTCCGGCTTCTTGCTCGATCTTGGCGTTCTTGAGTCTCTCCTCCGCCTCTTGAACGGCGAGCTTTGACACCTCGATTTGCTCTTCTGCTCGGAGGACGGCCAGGTAGGAGCGGCGTACGGCGAGTTTGACGTCGTTGCGAGTTGCCTCAAGAGTTTGCTGACTGGCTAATAGGGTCGCTTTGGAGGCTCTAACGATTCGGCCAATATTTCCTGAGATGTCTATGGGAAAGTTTAGGCTTGCCACCGCTTGTTTCGTGTCGATAGGCTGGGTGATGATAGATTGACCAGGCGCGATCTCAGCGGTCTGAGCTTCTTCGAATCGCGTGTAGGTTCCGCTGATGGTGACTCTTGGTCCCAACCCTCCTTCGCTTTCCTTCACCCGTTGCCGATTCTTCTCTACTGCGGATGCTTGTTGGCGCACCGCAAACGCATTCTTGGTTGCGATGTCCACCGCTTGCTCGATTGTCAGCGTTTCGCCCCCTTGAGTAACCGCGATGATCGCCGCAAAGTTGATTAAGAATGTCATGGTCTCCCCTCTTCGTCCTTCTCAATCCGATCAAGGGTTTTCTGAAATTCGTCCAAGAACTCCCTCGCAGAGTCGATCTTAAACAGCATCACCCCGGGATGAACTGGATGGCGCATCACCATCAGCTTATCTCCGGGCTGAATGTTGAACTCTTCCCTCGCCTCGGCGGGAATAACCACTTGGCCGCGCTCGCCCACGGTGGATGTCCCGAAGAAGCTCTCAGATAAGCAATTCTTGATGTTGTCTTTCATGGCCTGATCATACAAATCATACAGATCATATCTCGTATTCATTTCTCCGCGACGAAGAAAAGATTGCCAATACGAGATTGGTTGGGCCGATTGCCCCAGTGGTATCGTCCTCAAGTGCGCTGGATACCCGTTGCCCCATTGCTAGTTTGCAACGTCTTTGCCCTGAGCCAGGACTTCGGACCGATTGCTACCCGGAACCACCGAGCGACATCCCTGGCCTTTCTACGATTTGAGCCCTGCCCAAATCTCTTGTCGTTTGGCCAACGGACGTGGGAAGCGTCTATCACTTCGGCAAACGACCTAAGGGTTGAGGTGAACGGAAGCAAGATCGTGGATGAGGACTATGAGGTCCAACGACTTGCCCTCCGTTATCGCCAAGGTCTCAAGCGCGGGATGGAGTGGTCCGTCGAGGTGCCGATTTTGAGTCGCGGAGGAGGATTTCAAGACCCGCTCATTGATTGGTGGCACGCAAATGTTCTTCATTGGAGCGATCCGACGCGCGATTCGGCTCCGATTGGGAGATCGTCGATACGGCTTCCCGGTGGAAACTCCTTTGGATCGGCATCTGGCCTTGGGGACATATCCGTGACTCTATCCAAGTCGCTTGGAGGAATCATAGGTTCAATCGGACTGAAGATTCCTACGGGGAATGCAGGGAGCCTACTGGGAAGCGGAGCGTTCGACGCAGGCTTCTATCTGCAATTGCAAAGGCCCATCTTACGGAAGGTAAGCCTTCACGTTCAGGCAGGATTGGTTTGGCAAGGTGAGGCAAGGGAACTCCCCGATACCCGGCGATGGGTCCATCAGGAGGGGTTTGGATTGGTCTGGCAACCAAACTCAAGAGATGCTTGGATCGCCCAGTGGCAAGGCGAGGCGTCCGCGCTTGAACTTGGGGTTCCTGGATCGGATGCTACGCATCGAATGCTGACGATCGGATACAGGCGGAAGTTGTCGTCAAAGCAGATGCTCGATCTCTATTTCAGCGAGGATCGAGACGTCTTCAACGGCAACTTTCCCGAGGGAGCCAATGTTGGCCCCGACTTCACTCTGGGAATCAGGCTCGGGGTGAAGTTCTAAGCAAAAAGGGCAGCGAACTTGAATGTTCGCCGCCCCCTTTCAGATTTTGTTCTATTCGGCGGCTGGCTCGGCCGGAGCGGATACTTCCGCAACTGGAGCCTGTGCTGGTGCTGGTGCTTCCGCAGGTGGAGCTGGCGCAGGAGCGGGTGCAGCCGCCTGGGGCGCATCGTAGTGCTGAGGTCGCTCATATCGCTCACGGCGGGGCGTGTACTCGCGTCGTTCGGCACTCATTTCGGTTACCACGAACGGCAAGAGGGCCATTTCGCGGGCCTTGCGGATTGCGCTGGCGATCATTCGTTGCTGCTTCGCGGTGTTGCCGGTCTGTCGACTTGGAAGAATCTTGCCTCGATCGTTCAAGAATCTTCGGAGAATGTTGATCTCCTTGTAGTCGACGGTGTCGATCTTGTTGATCGTCAGGTAGCTAACCTTTCGGCGTCGCTTACTCTTAAAGCGCTGGCCGGATTCTCCGCCAGCATCTTTGTCTCCCCGTGGAAACGATGGCCTCATGCCTTGGGCTTCGGCAGAATTCGGGGCCTCCGATCTCTGCGGCTTGGATACTTCTTCGCTCATGGTTATTCATGTCGCGCCATTCAAAGGCGCGGACCCACGATGATACCCGAACGAATTGAACCTCCCATCCCAAGGCGTAGGATGGTCTAGCGATGGCAGACGCACTATTCAAGAAGATTCGGCTTGCGACAACTAAGCTGGGCGAGATGCGGAAGTTCTATGGGGAAACCCTAGGTTTTCCCGTGATCGTTGATGGTGAAAACCAGTTTGCGATCCAAGTTGGAAGTTCAGTCCTGGAGTTTCATATCTCGGCAACCGTTGGGCAACCCCTCTATCACTACGCGATGAATATTCCCGAGAACCAGATCGAGGACGCCCTCGCCTGGGCTCAAGAGAGAATCGAGATCGTGGTCAATCCAAGCACGGGCCACCCGATCTTTGAGTTCGCCCATTGGAATGCCCATGCCTTTTACTTCCTGGACCCGGAAGGCAATATTGGAGAGGTCATCGCCCGTCACACGATGGGCAATGCGTCGTCAAAGCGATTCGAAGTAGAACAAGTCGAGTGTGTGAGCGAGCTTGGCGTAGCTACCTCCAATGTTCCCTTGGCGGCCCAACTGCTCGCCGACAAGTTTGGCCTCTTGCCCTATCCAGATCCAAATGCATCCTCAAACGAGGAGTTTCAAGCCGTTGGGTCGGAGTCAGGCATGTTCATCGTTGCAAAGAAGGGTCGGATGTGGCTGTCCAGCGATCAGAAGGCCGGGGCATTTCCTGCATCGGTTG
>JACMJO010000194.1 GCA_014380605.1 Fimbriimonadaceae bacterium
TATATCGCAGACTGTGCAGTTGGATCGGAGCCTACCGGTAACTTAACAACGTGGACCTGGGTCTCTACAAATCGCCATTTGACAAAGGTCGTCGATGACCTCGCCACATTGTTCGCTCCTTAAGCGATTCGCGGACTAATCGCCGCAGTTCTGGTAGCGCGACGGTCTCGGCAAGCAATTCGTATAGATGACGCCTTGGTAATCGGAGTTGTTTTTCGGGTAGCCCGAGGGCGCGTAGGATTGAAATGGCCTCGGGCCGCCAAAGCAACTCCGCAAGTGCGGTTGGATTAATGTCGGAATTCAAACAGGGGGTCCGTTCGTGCTTGAATTCGATGCGATTCTGATCCATCCAAGCAATCTTAATCCCCCACCAATGGGGGATCATCTCCATCGCACCGGCTGAATGTTTTTCGCCAACAACTAACGTTACTTTATCGAACACTTCGCAATACGTTGCGATCTGTTGGGGCAATCGTCCAAGCGTATCTACATCGCTTTTAATCTCGAAACCGTGTAGGAGCCCGTTGACGACAACGATGTCAGCACGACAAACGCCGTGGCGCAATCCGAGTTCATTAACAACAAGCGTGTTGCCGTCTCTGCGATGGTCGTGGAGGACGCGTTTGTGCAGAGCATCACGAACTTCTCTGTCTGTATGTCTTCCACCCTCGCTGCACAATTTCAAACCGGAGCCCCCAAACCCACTGATCAAAAGTATGACCGCAACCATGTATTGAGACGTTCGCAGTGCACGTTGTGTATCATGGGGCACGCATTTTGCACGCATAATGTCTACGGATGGCTGAGAGAAAGTCAATCAGCGTGTCGGAGGACGATTATGAAGTCATTCGACGTGCTGCCCACTGGGAAGGATTCAAGGGACCGAAGGGGTTCGTTAAGCACGTTGTGATGCGCTACATAAGGGCGCGCGAAGCGGAACGAGGTTCACATTATGCATCCATTGATGGCACCACAGGAGAGCCACAAGACAATGATGACGAGTCATCATTCTGCACGCATTTCGCGTGCGACCACAGTGGGAGCTATTTATCCTACCGACTCCCACCGACTTCCCGTCAGAGCCTAGTTTCCTATCCTGTGCCCCTGCGGTGAGTCGTTAGAGGCCACGGCGAGCGATAGCGAGCCCACTCGAAAGTTCAACGCGAGCTTTGGACGTGCAGGCTCTTACAGTTGACATGTGGCGACTCTGCACTTTTCTCACTGACTACGTTGACGCCCTCCTTGACGACCAGCACTGCGGAGAGGTCTCGCCCGAATGGACTTGTTGAATTGTTAGAACGGTTGGTTTGGAATGGTATGGAGCCCTCTACTGGAAGGCGGAGAGAGCCCCTTCTACTTTGAAAGCAGAAGCTCGGGGCCGTAGACTCTCCCTAGATGGATGTACTTTTGCGACTAAACGTGACCCCCAAGCTTGGGACTGTCGCCATCAAGGACTCCTTCACTTGGCTGGTTGATGAATCCAAAACCCTTCAAGTAACCCTTGGTCCGAACCCTGAGAAAAAGAGGGAGCCCAACCTGCGTGTGACCGGCAAGTTTTCAATTCCGGCAGATGTGTTAACAGACCTTGAGGAACTCAGCGCAGGGATAATGCCAAAGCGATGCCCTGTCAAGCCTGAAGATGCCCTTGGAGTTGAGCCCGATGGAAGGCTCAAAGATAAGCACATGCTTTACTTCGAGTATCTACATGAAGAAACTTCGGAGTGGTGGATGAGCCACACAAGGAGGTTTCGGCAATTATCAAATGACTTCGCACATGCCTTCATCTTCAGGCACGGCCTGGATGCACCGACGAATCCAGTTGGGCACGCTCGACTTACTTGGTCGAAGGATGGGGAGGTTTGGAACGACGGACCGACAGATGTAAAGTTGCAGCTTAAGTTTAAGAAGGTGAGGGAACCAAACGCGGAAACAATCCAAGACATAGTTGAGATTGCCGAAAGCGGAACTTCGGAACCCCTCCCGAACGAGCTTCTTCGCGAGGCTGATTCTCTTGGAGCGTTTCCCAGGTCTAGATTGATTATCATGGTATCGGCCTTGGAAATCGCTGTCAAGCGGTGTATTTCCACGCTGGCTCCAGACGCTTCTTGGCTCTGTGAAAACATGGCGTCACCTGACGTTTTGAAGCTCATCTGGAATTATCTTCCCTCACTAAAAGCCTTGCCCAATATGGTTGGCCCCCTCATACCTCCCAAGGGGTTGCGGAAGGATATTCAGACAGCGATAGAGACCCGGAACAAGCTGGTACACGGGGGAAGGATGGAGTCTAGGCATACGGAATGCCTCCGCTCGCAAGACGAATTGGCCAAGCAGCTTAGGGATGTAGTTTGGACCCTAGAACTCAACAACGGCTTTGATTGGCCCCAAGAGCATCTTCAACCCGAAACCCGGAAGTTAATTTCGGAGGATGTAGCAAAGGCGCATAAGGCGCGGGAGATTGTAGCGCCGAACATTACGAAGGAACAAACGCCGATAGGCGGCGAATGAGAACAATCCTTGCAGATCACCGTTCGCCTGAACGACTAAGCAAGGCAAGCTGTGAAATCTGTACCACAGACAACTAAATCGGCCTGTCATCCGTGGTCCTTTGACGACAACGTTGACGACTACCAGGGTGGAAATGACGACTACACGCAAGGACTTATTGAAACGGTGACACCCGGTCTTGAATTCAGGAGCGGAGTTCTCAAGAGTCCTACGGAAGGCACCGGCAAGGACTTAAAATCCTTTGCTCGCAAGAGCGTGCGAGTTCGACTCTCGCCCCGGGCACCAAGAAACAGCAGTTTCGACCTAGTTCCAATTCCATCTCCCCCGATAATACGACTAGGCACATGAGCAACCGCACCCTTGTCACTGGATTTGGACCGTTCGCGGAGCACCTCGAAAACCCGAGCGCCTATCTGTCCTCCTGCTTCAATCGCGACCATGCCGTACTAGACGTCAGCTACAAGTACGTCTATGAGTTCTGGGATGCCTTGGTCAAAGAAGGCGCTTACGATACGATCATTTGCCTCGGTCTTTCGGCAAAAGCCACCCGGCTCAGACTCGAGCTTTTTGCGAGGAACAAAGTTGGAAACGGCAAAGATGTCCAGGGGGAGACATGGGCGACTGATTTTATCGTTGCGGAAGGACCACCGTGTTTGGGTTCCACGATTATGCCTCCGGATCTGATCTTCGCCGCCTCGGAAATGCTTGATGCCAAAACTCTGGAGCTAAGCACAAACCCAGGCGACTACCTTTGCAACTTCCTCTACTATCTGCTGCTGGCGGGCCACCCGGGCCAAGTGGGATTCGTGCACATACCGCATTTTGAGGTAGTACCGATCGAGCAGCAATACGACACGATCGCCAAACTGATCATCGCAGCGGAGGCGATGGCCGTCAAGTCTTGACCAGCTCAAGGGTCTGTTCGGATTCTATCGAGACCTCGCCTAGGGCCTGATTCTCGGATTCGGGCCATATCTCGAACAAACCCGAGTCTTCGAAGTCGATCACCCAGTCTCCATAGATCATCTGGTCGTCCCACTGCCCCTTGTAGTGAACGGAGTGCCAGGTGTAACGTTTTGTGAACTCCACTTTCCCAGAGATCAAGTACCGACCCGAAATCTTGAAGCTACCGACGCGGTCTGTTCCCGAGCCAACAATCTTGCCCGATTTGCAGGAGAGCCGCAAACCCATGTTCCCCCGAACCAGGCCCTGAATCCAAAAGCCTACCCAAGGACCCGAAACTTCTGAGAGGTCTCGCATGGCCCTATTCTATAAAAACTTCCGGGCGTTCTCAATAGAGCGGCGAACTGCCGCCAGGGGGTCTTCATCCCCTTCATACTCGACGCTTAGCCAGCCATCGAAGCCAGCGTCCTTGAGGGCACGAATGCATTTGGCAAGGTCCACTGTGCCTTCACCTACAGCGGTGCCAACTACTTTCCGTCCATCCACGGTTGTGTAGGCGAACCCTCCATGTCCAGGCGGTTCGGGGGCAAAGTCTTTGAAGTGGACCATGTAGGCGTACTTGGCGACTTCCCGAATGGCCTCGTGGCTTGGCTGATTTACGATCAAGAAATTGCCGGTGTCCGGGTTGGCTCCCAAAGCGTCGTTGCCCGCCATTCTGCGAACATCCTCGATAAGGCCTTTTACTTGCTCGCCACGTCCGGCGAGAGTGCCATGGTTTTCGAGCGCCAGGCGAATGCCTTTTGAGTGCGCATACTTAGAGGCTTCTGAAAGGCCCTCGACAATCCATGCCCGAGCCTGGTCGAAGGTGATGCCCTCGGACACGTCTCCTGCGTACACTCTTACAACTTGTGAATCGAAAAGCAGCGCTTCATCGACGCCAAACTTGATTTTGTCTAGTTGGGCGCGGCGCTCCTCTTCAGTGGGCTTGGCAAAGTTTTGCGAGATCGAGAATATGGGACACGGAAGACCGGTTTCTCGCAGTGCTTGAGCTGCCGAATGCCGATCAGTGACGATATCGCGATAGAAGAAATCTAGGAGTTCTACGCCATCAGCGCCTGCACGCTTGGCCTCATGGATAAAGCCCGCAATATCGAGCCGCCCGTCGTTATACGCCCGGACATAGCTCCACATACTGACGCCGATCTTCAAACCATCTCCTCCATGAAACTCCCTAACACACCGGGAAACCTACCGTGCAAAATCCGTTCCATTAGTGGCCGGACAAGAATTGCATTATAGGTGAAAACAGGACAAAGGCACCGAATATTCCCACCATGCAGATGACGCATGCGCTTCTGAGCCCGTGATTCATGTTCAGGTTTTGCACAGACTCGCCTTCCTCGTCGGCGACGAACATGGCGCGCCCAATTCCTAAGTAGTAATAGACGCTGATGATCGAGTTAAAGGCAAGCACAATCGCAAGGGGAAGCAAATCAGCGGTTAAGGCGTCCTTGAAGATCAACAGTTTGCCGATAAAACCAGCAGTCCCCGGGATTCCGATGAGCGAACACATGAACACGATGAGCGCGCCTGCCGCGAGGGGCGCTCGGTGCCAAAGACCCCGCACATCGTCGAATTTGGTGCCTTCCTTCCCGGCTCGTGCCGACAGCGTAACTACAGCAAACGCGCCGATAGTCATCAGACTGTAGCTGAGCAGGTAGTAGCTGATTGTGTCCGACCCGACCTTATCGGGCGACTTCACGTGGGCCAGAATCGCAACCAGAATGTATCCGGCATGGGCGATCGAGGAGTAGCCCAAGACTCGCTTGACGTCCTTTTGAACGAGAGCCGTTAGATTGCCAACGGTCATCGTCAAAATCGCGATCCAGTACATGGCTGGCAACCAGTAGTCCTGCATCGCCCCGCTTGCGTCTGCGACTCGATACAGGGCCGCGACGGCGGCGATCTTCGATCCAGCCACCATGAAAGCGGTTACATTGGTTGGTGCCCCCTGATAGACGTCGGGAGTCCACATGTGGAACGGAACGAAGGAGCTCTTAAACGACAGTCCGATCAGGAGCAAACCCAAACCAAAGACTAAGAGTGTGCGAACCTGATGGTCGCCCCCAATCCAAGCGATCGATATCTGATCCAGGTGGAGGCTTCCAGTAGCGCCATAGATGAACGCGATTCCGTAGAGCAGGAATCCGCTGGCAAAGGCTCCGAGGAGGAAATACTTCAAGGCAGATTCCTCCGACTTGCTTTCCTTGCGGCTCATGCCAGCCAGAACATAGAGCGCGATCGACAGGACTTCTAAGCCCAAAAAGATCATGAGGAGGTTGCGGCTGGTAACCATGACCATCGCCCCGACCGTGGACCAGAGGAGCATGGGATAGAACTCGCCGAACGGAATCCGCTTCTCGCGCAGATAACCCTCGCTGAACAGGATACTAAGAAAGGCGCTCCCAACCAGCAAGAGCTGCATTATCAGGGAGAAACGATCTCGGGTCACCATGCCCGCCATGGACTCGCCTTCGAAGTGAAGGCTTGTATCGAACTGGCCCACGAGGGAGATTCCCGCAACGGCCAATCCAAGCAAAGAGAGCCAAACAATCATGTTGTTGTTTTTCTTTGGCCTGTTCATTTCGATGCAGAGCGCGATGATGCCCGTCATCGCAACCAGAACAACTGGCGCGATCATCGAGAATTCGATTTGAGGCAAGGCGGGCTTATACTGCATAGCTTTCTTCGGTTCTTAAACTTGATTCGAGCACTCGGGACAAGAAGGCGGTTCCGGAATCTAATAGGATGTCTGACTCGGGATCTTCGCTCAGCAACGCGCCAGCACGCATCTTCCGGACCTCGCTTGCCGGAATCTGCGTCTCCTTGAAATCCCAGCCGAAGGCGTGGGCAGGCAGATCGCTCACAAAGTCTAGGTAAACGTCCTCTTCGCCAACCACAAAAATGGCATTGAAGAGAGCGTCTTTCACGCCCTCTAGCAGTTCTCGATCCCGCTCCAGATAGAAGCCGCCGTACTGCATCGGGGTGCAGTGTCTTGCCCGGGCTCCATACAGCCGGTACAAGATCCCGTCAGCGCCGACTTCGAACGCTTGGTCGATATCGCGCTTCGCTTCGTCTACCAACTCGCCGAGGACGCGATTGCCCGCCTTAGGATCGTCCTTGAGAATCTTGTTGAGGTCGATCTCTTGCTGGAGGGCCAGACCGAACGGATTCGTGATCTCGACCAGTGCTACATCGTGCTCACCTTCCTCCATATGCTCGGGAAGGGTTTCGTGGTTAAAGTAACGCAGGTCGGAACCTGGCTCCCAGTGGGGCCAATGAATGACCGGCTTGCGATCTACTTCCCCGCCCCGGCCGGTTGCCAACAATCGTTCTCGCGAGGTCATTTGTTGCCCTCTGCGATGAGGTTCCAGTTATCGCCGCTCGCAGTTGTTGACCCAGCAACGACTCTTCGCCACTCTTCGACCTCTTTGAGCTTCGCCTCTTTAGCCGTGATCTCCTCTTTCAGAGGGTAGTGGAGATTCGCGGGGGCAATGATTTTGCCGTCCGACACCAAATTCATCTGCTCATCAATCTGGTGGGCATCGTCGCTCCAAACTGGCCTCGTGCCCGTTGGATTAATCGCCATCATTCGAGCCGCGCCCAACGATGCTTCCATGGGCTTCAAGAAGGTGTTGGGATAGAGACCGCCCCAGAAGATAAACACGACCAATAAGCCGCACATCGCCATTTCCCAAGGCTTAATGTCCTTCAGTCGCTGGTTTTCGGGATTGTCGTTCTTGCCGTAGAAGACTTGCTGGAACATGTAGAGCAGGTAGACCGCAGCCAGCACGACTCCGAAGCCGGCGACGACGACAAACCACATACTCAGCCCAAATGCACCCGCATAGGCAGACTCGAAAGCGCCCATGAGAGCCATGAACTCGCCAATGAATCCGTTCGTGCCGGGAAGGCCAACCGAGCTCAGCATGACGATCAGGAAGATCGCCGAGTAGATCGGCATCTGAGCCTTCAGACCGCCGAAGTTCTTAAACATCCTCGTGTGGCGGCGCTCATAGACCAGGCCAATGAGAAGGAACAGCGCGCCCGTGCTGATGCCATGGTTGAGCTGTTGCATCGCTCCGCCCATCAGGCCGGTGTGGGTTAACGAGAAGATGCCGAGCAGTACAAAACCCATGTGGGACACAGATGAGTAGGCCACCAGCTTCTTCCAGTCGGGCTGAACCGACGCAACGATGGCTCCGTAGATGATACCGATCACCGCCAAAGTCATGATGATGGGCACTTGCTTGCCGATGGTGTCAGGGAACAGGGGCAGGCAGAACCTGAGGAACCCATAGGTTCCCATTTTCAGCAAGACCCCGGCCAGGATCACCGAACCTGCTGTCGGGGCCTCTACGTGGGCATCCGGTAGCCAGGTATGGAAAGGAAAGGCCGGGCATTTGACCAGAAATGCGACGGCAAACGACCAGAAGATCCACGGCTGCATCTGCATCGCCTGTGCCCAAAGCTTCCCATTCGCAACCTCGCGCTGGATATCGACGATATTGAAGCTGATCGGTCCACCCGTAGCCTTGGCGTACAGATTGGCGAGGACGATCATTCCCACCAGCATGAAGATCGATCCCGCAAAGGTGTAGATAAAGAACTTCAGGCCCGCGTAGGTTCTGCGCTCGCCACCCCAGATGCTGATCAGAAGCCACATCGGGACCAGAGACGCTTCGAAGAACGTGTAGAACAGGATCATGTCGAGCGACACGAACACGCCCAGCATCGCCGTCTCCAGAATCAGGAGGCAGATAAAATAGAGCTTGACCCGTTTCTCGATGTAGAAGCTGAACCAAAACGAGATGACGCTCAGGAATGTGGTCAGTAGGATGAGCCAGAAACTGATTCCATCCAATCCTAGGCTGTAACTGATGCCAAGGCTTTTGATCCACGGGATCGATTCGACCAGTTGAAAGTGAAAGTTCTCGGCCGTGAATTTAGGGATGAGGGCGAGCGAGGCCGCAAAGGTTGCCACGGAAAAGCCGAGGGCCAACCACTTGTGGGTTTTCTCTTGCTCTTTGGGAAGGAGCATCAGCAAGATCGCGCCGATCAAGGGTAGGAAAACGATGAGCGATAACAGCCCCATGGTTAACGCCCCTCCCCGAACGCTGGCGAAACCGATGGAGCCGCTTGCGAAGGAACATTACCGACGGGCCGAGTGTTTTCGGGCGGTGCATCCAGGCCCTTTGAAATCGAATACCCAATAGCTCCAAGCAAGCCTACAACCCCGATCAGCATCACAAGTGCATACTGCCTGACAAACCCGTTCTGAATTCGCCCAAAGAAGTCGCCCAGCTTGCCTGCAGTCCAGCCGCTGCCGTTCACTGCGCCGTCCACCACCTTTGCATCCGCGCCTTGCCACATAGCCAAGCCAAGATCCCGTCCACCGTCTACGGTCGCGGCGACCATGGCGTTGTCATAGCCAAATTGATTACCGGCTAGGGTTCGGAACGGATTCCACTTGGCCAAATCCCAGCCTTCTTTGATGGGCAGTTTCTTGAGATAGAACGCTAAGCCAAGCAAGATGCCAAGGACTGCCGCGCCGATACTCAGAGCTTCGAGAGGAATGCCATGGGGGTGGGCTTCTAGACTCAGCACTTGGGTTCCGGGCGGGTAGAGCCAATGCTCAAGCAGGTGGTTATTGTTCAAAAGATAGCCGCCGCCAATCGAAAGGATGGCGAGCGCCACGAGGGGGAACCACATGCTGAATGGGACCTCGTGCGGCTTGTGGCTTTCATCGAGGTCATGGTGGTGCTCGTGAACCTCTGGCTCAGCGTCTAACTGCTCCTGAGTGAAGAAGAATCCGTGCCTATCGGGGCCATGATCCTCGTGGGATGCGTGGTGGGCATGGTGTTCATGGGCATCGTGGCCCTCGGAATGGGCCGGGATCAGTTTCCACCTTTCATCCCCGCTAAAGAAGGTCAACATCGTCATTCGGGTCATGTAGAAGGCGGTTAGTAGGGCAACTGCTAAGCCAACCCATCCCACGATGTAGCTGAAGTTCACTCCGCCTGCCGTCGCGTGGCTGTTTGCCAGCGCGTAGCCCAGGATGCCTTCCTTAGAGAAGAAACCAGCGAAGGGAGGGACTCCGGCAATCGCCACGAAGCCGATCATCATGGTCCAGAAGGTGATGGGCAGATACTTCCTGAGCTTCCCGTAGTTCCTCATGTCCTGGTTGTGGGCCATGGCGTGGATGACCGCGCCAGAGCCAAGGAACAACAGGGCCTTGAAGAAGGCATGGGTGGTGACGTGGAACATTCCAACCCAATAGGCGCCGGCGCCGCAGGCGACGAACATAAATCCGAGCTGCGAAACCGTCGAGTAGGCCAGAACCTTTTTGATGTCGGTTTGTCCGAATGCAACAAGGGCGGCGAACAGAGCCGTGAATGCTCCGACACAGGCGATAACCGCGCTCGCGATTGGCGAAAGCTCGAAGATCACATACAGGCGATTCAATAAGAAGACGCCAGCGGTAACCATCGTGGCGGCATGGATTAGGGCGGACACCGGGGTAGGACCCGCCATCGCATCGGGAAGCCAAAGGTAAAGCGGGAACTGGGCAGACTTGCCACAGGCCCCAACGAACAGCAACAGGGCGATAGCAGTTGTGACTCCCGGCATCTCCTTCAGGATTTCCCCGATCACGGGCAAGAAAACGTCGTAACTCAAGAATCTGTCTTCGTGAGCACCAAACTTATCCGCATTTGCGGCAATGACCACGAACAGCAAGAACATTCCCAGGGTCAAGCCCCAGTCTCCAATTCGGTTGACGATAAACGCCTTGTTGGCTGCTTTCGCATTGGCCAGGTCCTTGTACCAGAACCCAATCAGGAGGTAGGAACAGAGTCCAACTCCCTCCCAACCGATGAAGAGCATCACCAGGTTGTTGCCCAGAACAAGCATGAGCATGGAGGCGATGAATAGATTCAGGTAAGTAAAGAACCGAGCGTAGTCCTTCTCCTCGGCCATGTATCCCGTGGCATACAGGTGGATCAGAGCTCCAATTCCAGTGATGATCAGCGTCATCAGCATGGTCAGCGGATCGATTCTGAGTTCAAATGGCACATTCAGACCGGCAATCTTGATCCAATCCCAACCCGCCGACACGAACTCCCGCGTACCCGGTGCCAGGGTCGTCAGGTTGATTGTGACGACAACCGCGAGTGCGAAGGCGGCAGCGATAGGGGCAACCGCCAAAGCGCCAACCAACCTCTTGCCCGAGCCGTTGCCAATAAGCCGCTTACCAACGAGGGCCTGAATAAGGAATCCCGCTACCGGCAACCCGATTACCAACCATATCAATCCAAAGTTGTCCATGTTTGGTTACTATCCGCGCAACAGATTCATTTCATCGATATCGACATCCTGTCGAAGTCGGAAGATGGCCATGATGATCCCTAGCCCGACCGCGACCTCCGCCGCCGCTACAGCCATGACAAAGATGACCATCACTTGACCGGCCATGCTGGACTCCGCCATTGGAAACTTTCCAACCGGCAGGGTACTGGGCATGTACTTAGCGAAGGCGAGGAAGGTCAGGTTCACTGCATTCAGCATCAATTCGATGCACATGAAGATGACGATTGGGTTTCGCCGGATGATTACGCCAACCACGCCCACGCTGAACAGGAAGAGGCCTAGGGCAAGGTAGGCGATCAATGGAACACCCGTCATCAGATTCTCCTCTTGGCCAATAGGATCGAGCCGACGATTCCGACGAGGAGCA
>JACMJO010000195.1 GCA_014380605.1 Fimbriimonadaceae bacterium
CAGACGGTGGCGATCGCCCGGTCGCTGCTCTTGGATCCCAAGATCGTCGATCACCATTTGAGCATGACTCAGGCTCTCGGCAGATGAAATCTTGTAGGGCATTCGAAACGCCCACACGTTTTCTGGGCCAAATGCTCGTGCACAAAGGTAGGCAACCACCGCCGAATCCACGCCGCCAGACAATCCCAGCACAGCTTTCGAGACGTTTCGCCGCCGGATGACCTCGTCTTGTAAAAACCTGGTTAGCCAGTTGGCGACCAGGCCCGCATTGATCTTCAGCGGTTCATCCGACAGAGGGTCGAAGGTCTTTCCCTGGCTAACGGCTAGGCCCATGGAAAGACTTTACACCCAACCGAGGACCTAGTTCGGGGGTCCAAAGTCACAGAGGGCCTATACAGATCGAACATGAAAGCCATATATGCTGTACATTACCGTGAGATGTACGGAACGCGCCCATTCCGTCTCATACGCAACGAAGCGCAAATTAGGAGTTAATGTAGAAGTGTCAGGAACCGTAAAGCTAGCCCTCATGATTCTCGCCGGTATCGTCGGAATCTTCATTGTATGGAAGCTTGTTACCGGTTTGATCGCTACTGTCCTCTCCCTCATCTTCCCCCTGGCAATCGTCTTGGGTGTGGGATATGTGATTTATGTGGCGATTGACCGAAAGGCCCTTGGGGGCAGCAGACGTCGCTACCTTCCCTAGATCACTTGTTGCGCAGGGCAACCGGTATCACCAGCTTCAATGCACTCAGTTCATTGGAGAAGCTGGCCACCTTCACATCGACCAGGCCGTTCGCCAACCCATAGTTGCGGATGTCGTCCTCTCTAAAGGTTTTGCGTCCTTTGGGCCACACCGCCCAAATCATGCCGTTGGGTTCAATTACGGCCCTCGCTTCCGACAGCTTCTGTAGGTCGTCTGCTTCGTCCATCCGAACAAACACAATGTCAAGTGGCGCATCGCCCTCAGTTCCCGCCCTTTCCGCCAACTCTGAGGCAAACTTCTCATCAAACTCGCCCCAAACTTGATAGCGGTGTCCGGGTTTCAATCCAAACTTATCCAACCGACTCTTTGGATTCCTGATCTGGAAGAGCCACTTGTCCGCTGCGTCGCCAATGTGGAAGTTCGCTACGTCTTCGCCCTTCCCAACCGTCAACACTCCGTCCTGTGATTCAAGGATCGATATCTCTGACCACTTCCATCGAAATCGAAAGTCGCCTCGAAAGTCGATCTCGCCATCCCCGCAATGAGCCTTGCCGATCGACTCGGTTCCGTTAACCACGACTTTGCAAGTTGCTTCCAATCCCATAAATCCACCCTAGCACCACCCATCAATCTGCGCAGCATAGCTACAATACGAAAATGCTACCGCTCCTCGTTGCCGCCGTCTTTGCCCAAGCCGAGCCGATACAGCGCGATGAGTTCGGAGTACCGCACATATCTGCTCCCAGTTTGGAGCAGGCATTCTTTCAAGCCGGCTACGCTGTTGCCCAAGATCGGCTTTGGCAAATGGAGAACTCACGTCGAGTTGCACGTGGGCGCATGGCCGAGGCCTTTGGAGCCTCATTCGTCGCCTCTGATCGAGAAGTGCTCACCTTCGCCTACACCGATGCCGAACTCGATCAACAGCTTGCTCTCTTGTCGCCAAAGACAAGGACCATGATCGATGGCTATGTAAAAGGAGTGAACGCCTACATCAGCGAAACGGAAGCGAAAAACGCTCTACCTCCCGGATATGCGGAGAACGGATTCAAACCGCTGCCATGGACCGCCCACGATACCGCCGCCATAACCATTCGCCTCTTTCAGCAGTTCGGCAAAGGCGGAGCGGGCGAGATTCGAAACATGGCTCTATTGGGCTACCTCCAGGGCCGAAAAGAAACCAAGGACCGGGTCCTGGATGTTCTCGAAGACTTCGCTTGGTTCAACGAAAAGTCATCGCCGACGACCATCAGCGACTCCGACGACCCGCTCAAGACCAATCATCCAGCCTTCCCGATCCCAAGCCGGGAGGTCTCCGCCAAGCACATTGCCGCCCTCCCCAAGGTGTCTTTGCTTGAACTGTTGCCCGGAGTGCGGCTTGCCGAGATGCAGAGGTCTGCCGCCGTCGCCGAAAGCGTCTCCGTACCTTTCAAATGGGGAAGCTATGCCGTGGTCGTCGCTCCAACCAGATCGGCTCCCGGGTATCCAATCCTGCTTTCCGCGCCCCAGATGGGCTTTAGAACTCCCTCCATCGTCCATGAGATGTCGATCGAGGCTCCCGGATACAAAGTCGTCGGTATGGACGTTCCCGGTGTGCCGGGCATCGCCATTGGCCACAACGGCAACCTCGCTTGGGGCCTCACCAGTGGTGTCGCAGATACCGACGATATCTTTTTCAACTCAACCGAAAGCGACAGCTACATGATGGATGGGAAGAAGCAAGCCTTCGAAACCAAATCCTTCACCATCAAAGTTAAATCTGGCTCAGACCAGCAGGTTCCTCAGCGACGAACGAAGTGGGGCCCGGTCGTGGTCGAAAGCCGTTCTGGAAAAGTCGTCTTCTCTCGACATTCGGCAAGCCGGGGCAAGGAGTTGCAATCTCTGGAATGTATCTCAACCATTGGAAACGCCGCCACTCCCGCCGATGTCCATGCTTCCCTCCGACACGCCACCGTAAATTTCAACTGTTTCTTCGCCACCAAGACTGGCGAGATCGGTTACCGATTCACCGGACACGTTCCGATCCGAACAGACCAGTTCGATCCCCGATTCCCAATTGCCGGGGAATCTGCAAACGCTTGGGCGGGGATGATCCCCTACGAGCAAATGCCGCACGTCGAAAACCCAAAGGGCGGCCTTCTCGCCAACTGGAACAACAAACCTGTCTCCTGGTGGGCCAATTCGGATACTCCCGTCTGGGGCAGAGTTTTCCGAAATTCTGAGCTCCTGGATGCCCTCAAAGCGCCAAAACTCGCCGTCTCCGATGTCGAGCGTGCCGCATGGACCATCGCCCGCCGAGACGAGACCTGGAACTCCTTTAGGCCGCTCATCGAAAAGGTCTCCGCCGGTACTCGACTTCAGGGGTTCGACGGTTGGATGCTCGATGGCTCTCTGCAGTCCAGGCTCTACCAACTGTTCCTCGACGACCTGCGGGAAGAACTCTTCCTTGGCCTAACCGGCAACTTTATCTCGCTCGACAATTTCCGCCTGGTCGCCCAACCCAGCGTGATGCTGAAAGCCTTGGAAGGCAAGACCAGGGTCGATTATCTGAATGGCCGCAAAGCAAACGACGTGGTCAAAGCCGCGATCGACAAAGCCGCCAAGAGGCTTGCCCAATTCGAGCGTTACACGCCCCCGGGAATCTCCGTCCCCGGCCAAACCGCCATTCCCTACTCAAATCGCGGTTCTTATATCCAAGTCGTTGAGTTGCTGAAAGAAGAGGCCAGGGGCAGAAATGTGGTTACTCCAGGAGTAGCTGAATCAGGGCCTCACTCCCTGGATCAAGTCCCCTGGGCCCGAGCCTGGATGTTCAAGCAGATGCGCTGGTTCCAAAAGTAGTCCCCACAGATCACAAGCCACATCCCCATCGGGTATCTTAACTCTCCGTTTGCTCCGGTCGTCTAGCGGTTTAGGACATCGCCCTCTCACGGCGAAGATCGGGGGTTCGAATCCCCTCCGGAGTACCAACACTCTTCCTAACGAACTTGCCCCAAGAACTGGCAACACCGCACAATTCAACCCTCGGCCCGGATGGCAAACGACCGAAGCTCCATGCTTCCACCGTGCAGTGAAGGAATGTTTCGGGTGCTCACCAACGTATAGCTTTCCGACGTACGGGAAGCATCTTGCTTCCAGGTAGATTTCGAAAGACTCAATTATTGAGCCTACAAGGGTCACAGACATGTTGCAACGCTTTGCTATATTCAATTCTCGGCTAACTACCCTCGCGGTCCTAATACTCGTTGCATCCCTCTCTACCACCGGCATAGCTTCGCTGCAAGCCAACAACTTGAAAGCGTTGGATGGCGAGTGGATCTTTGTCGAGGACCGCACCGAGGGCCGCGCACTCGAACATTTGAATCCGCCCATGAATTCGAGGTTCATACTCAAGGTCGAAGAAGGCGTGGTTGTGTTAGTGTGGGGGCATGGCGGTGGGGGGAATCGCGATGTCCGCGTCAAGCTCGACGGCTCTCCCACCGAGATCGCGGGCGCCACGGCAGGCACCTTAACGCGTTACCGAGCCTCGTCGAAAGACGGCGTTCTCAGCTACGAGATGGAGTTTGTGCGCGCGGCGGGTAAGGCTCCCGAGGGGCAGATCAAGCGGGAGTTTCGCATTACGAAAGATGGGCTGGTTGTGCGCTCCAACCTTGAGCTGACACCGGGGGTCTGGTCGGTTGGGCTCTTCCGCCACCCTCTGGACATCCCAATGCCCACGCCGGCCAAGGCCACGATTGGCGATTTGGCGTGGATTTCCGGCAATTGGGCCGGAACGAGGAGCACGGGGTCGTCGTTCGAGGAGCGCTGGAGCCCACCGAAGGGCGGTGCGATGCTCGCCACGTCGCGTTCGGTCAACGCGAGTGGAAAGATGTTCGCATTCGAATTCCTGCGCATCGTCGAGCGCGACGGCGGGCTTGTTTACATCGCCCAGCCGAACGGCGCTACTCCGACCGAGTTTGTGATGACTGAGTTTTCGGCAAAGAAGGCGGTGTTCGAGAACCCGCGCCACGACTACCCGAAGCGAATCGTGTATGAGCTATCGGCCGAGGGTGGCCTGACCGCCACGATCGGCTACACCAAAGGCGGCACCCCTCGGCGCTTCGAGTTCAAACGCGAAGGCAGCTAAGGTAACCCGGCCCATAGATCACAAGCGCTTGCCTGGGCTGTCAAACTATGTCCGTGAATGCAGGCAAGGACGAGGCTGGGATTGCACGGATAACCCTTGAACCACCCTCAGAAAAGTTCCAAGATAGCTTTTTCCAGGCGATGGCCGAATTTGCCGGTGAGGGAAACCGACAAGTCGCTGCCGACATGTCACAGGAGCAGTTCCCCGCCTACGTGCAGCAGCTTCACGATCAATCCCTGGGCAAGAACTTGAAGGAGGGCTATATCCCTTCTAAGGAGTTTTGGATCATCGACGCCGATGGCTACGCGGGCAGAATCATTCTTGGTCTAACCTTCGTGCCCACTCCCGAAAGGGTGGGGCATCACGTCGGATACGCGGTGCGGCCGAGCAAGCGCCAACATGGTTACGCAACCAAAGCCCTCGAGCTTCTCCTAGATGAGGCAAGAAAGATCAACATCCTGAAACTGATGCCAGAGTGCGATTCGACAAACATCGCCTCGCGAAAAGTGATTGAGAGAAATGGCGGCGTGCTCCTGGACCGCATGCCAAACGGCGAACCCTGCGAGGGCTCGCTCCGATATATCATCGATCTGAACGCGAGGCCAACGAATCTTGACCTATGATCCTCCCATTCGGATGCCAGGGGGTGGCAGCTGAACCTAACGGGCAAGGCTAGCCGGAGTAAGGAACTCAGTTCGTAATGACATCCACTTCGGCATAGCCGACTTCGTTGTTTCCGTCAGCGTTTCGCAAGGCTCGCAACTTGATGTATCGTCCCTTCGTTGGGGTGAAATTCTTGATCTGCCAAACGCGGTTGTTTTTGATGTTCGAGAATTCTCCCTTGTTCACAAGCTTCCACTCGGCGTTATCGGATGAGACATAAAACTCATATTCCGCAATGGCGCCGTGCCCCCACTGACCCTGATCCGGGAAGTACTTGAAGCCAGCCAGCGTGTTCTCACTGCCGAGGTCAATGACCAGGTCAATGGGCAGAGTCTTGTTCCCAGGCTGCTTCC
>JACMJO010000014.1 GCA_014380605.1 Fimbriimonadaceae bacterium
GACCACATCTCCCTTCTTGATGCCGGCAATCGCCGCGGGTCCGTCGCTGGGAAGGTCCTCGACGAATGCTCCCTTCTCAACGCCTAAAGCCTTGGCTCGGAATTGCTTCAAGTTTGCGGGAAGGATTCCCAGATAGCCCCGAACGATCTTGCCTTTCTCAATGAGGGTTTCGGCCAGGAGTCTGGCTTGGTTGGAAGCGATCGCGAAGCCAATCCCGCTACTTGTTCCAGTAGGGCTAAATATCGCGGAGTTGATGCCGACGACCTGCCCCTCAATGTTTAACAAGGGACCTCCACTATTGCCGACATTTATCGCGGTATCGGTTTGGATGAGGTCTGAATAAACGCGAACCCTGCCCGAATTTGGATCGGGAATCTGATTGGATCGCTGGGTTGCGCTAACATGTCCCACCGTCACCGTGCTTTCAAGTCCATAGGGAGCGCCTACGGCCATCGCGAACTCGCCGGCTCTAACCTGATTGCTGTCGGCAAAGGGAAGCGAGGGTAAGTCCTTTGCATCGATCTTAACGATCGCGATGTCACTGTCTTCGGCTCTAAGAACCTTGCCGGGAAACTCACGGCCATCGAAGAGGATGACGGTGACCTTCTCGAACCCGCCAACCACATGATCGTTGGTAATGATGTAGCCGTCTGGCCGGAAGATGAAGCCCGAGCCTTCTCCACCAATGGCTTGCCGCTCGCCGAGCATGTTTCGCGCGCCCGAATTCTGAACGCGGATATGGACTACAGCAGGCTTGACCGACTCGGCAAGGTTCGCGAATGATTCGTCGAGAGCCTTGACCATTTCAAGGCTTTCCGTGCGGAGTTGGCCTACAGGCCTAGGCGACGAAATGCTCACCTTGGGGAGTGGCAATGATGCGGTCGATCCTCCCTTTGCGCCAATAACGGAAGCGGTTGCGCCCGCTCCGATCAGTACGCCGGCAGCAAGGATCCAGGCCAACGGGCCTTTGGAATTTGAGTTGATGGGGTTCATGTTGCTCTCAGTCTCTAGATGTTACAACGCTCTAGGCCCAAGAGAGGTTTGCTATTCGTGCAAAGGAATCAGCGAATTGTTCGTAGATTGCCATATCTCAAGTGCAAGAGCTTCTGTGCGGGTAAACGCAGGACAGATTTGGGATAGTTCCACGGGACCCAAGAGTCCTACCATGGGAAGGTCCGAGTCTGATTTCTTAGCCGCATCTAAGAAGGCGTTGAGGATCCGTTTGCGAACGGACTCCGGCACATCGGCCGCCACCACAAACCTCAATCCGCTACCATCGCCAATGGTGGTCCCGGGCATGGCCTTCATTTTTTTGGCAGTCGCCAAAGAATACTGGTAGACGGTCCCTTTTACCAATCCGTCAGTGATCCGAATTGCCACCGATCGATAGCTTCCGCTGTCGTTAATCTGGGCATCTTGAATTTCAAACCCATTGGGCAAGCCTTCCAGCATCACGGGTTCGAATCCGATTTCCGGTGTCCCTTTGACAGTAGCATCTACGGGGAATCGTCGCCTAAACACGATCTTCGTGCCGGTTCTGCTTGCGAGATCGATCACAAAAGTCGATGCGCTAATCCTTGACGGGTAGGTAACTTGCTCAGCTTTGAAAGCCACCTTGGGCGTTCCACTCGAGTCGACCGTTTCAAGCTGAAGGAGAAAGCCGGTTCTCTCATCGATATGGTAGCGCCTTACCTCCATATCCTTTGCACGGGGAGTGGCCACCAAAATGGAGGCGCTCTTTCCGGCAATAATGCTCGTCCCCCCGATCTTGAGGCCATAGTTGCGGATCGCAAGGTTCACCCGACTCATCGTATCGTCCGGCAGGAGACGAGGCGACTCTTGCACGAACATGAACTTCTCATCTGGCAAATAGGTCGCAATCTGATTCCCGTCGTCGATCGTTTCGACGCCTTGCACAGAGAGCGGCGCGACGACCGTTTGCCTCATCTTGCCTTCTTTACTGATCTGAACCTGAATCCGCTGATAGGTTCCGTGATTCTCAGGAGAACGCTGCGTGATGATGGCGATCACGTTCTGAGAGAAGTTGCGCTGTAGAGTCTTCAGCAACAACTGTCTGGCCCGATCCGCTTCGGATTGGCCTTTCGTGCCTCCCGCGCATGCGAAAGCAATCGTCCCCGCGAACAGGAGCGTTAGGAGCGGTTTACTCTTTTCCATGAACGGTAGGTACGGCAAACCGGTTGCCGCTGAGCGGATCGTTACCCGCCATGAAAAGCTGATCGCGCATCATATCCAGATCATCTCTCCTCACCATAGGCTGGGTGTCCGCCGCTGGCACACGGCGTTCGGTTGCTTGAAATAGGGTGAATGCCGCGATCGCGGCTGCGGCGGCAAATCCGCCTGCCAATCTCCAATCGATGTTCCATGAGAATACGCGTCTTCTTTCAGACTTGCGCATTACGTTGGACACC
>JACMJO010000196.1 GCA_014380605.1 Fimbriimonadaceae bacterium
CACAGCGGGGCGTCGAGACTTCACGTCTCACACCTTATTCAGCCAGTTCGCAAACACAGCGACGAAGAACGCGATCGTGAAGGCACCAATCGCCCCTTCCGTCAACGCAAGCATCTGCCCATGAGGAGCGGGAATGAAGTCGCCATATCCCACGGTTGCGAAAGTGATCCCGCTGAAATACAGCGAGTGCCAGAAATCAGCCGTTTCTCCGGACTTCGACGCAATCACGCCGCCAATTCCCCAGAAGATCGCGGCGTACAAGAACACGACCACAAGAGCAGTGGCGATCACACGAAGTGGCCGAAATCCAAATCCGGCTGTCGCCCAAAACAAAAAGAGTTGGATGCGGTGAAAATTGTTGAGGTTCAGCTCGCGAGGCCGCTGCATGCGGATCGCCATGAGCAGATAAGAAAGGTCGCGAGCTTCCCTCAGCATTCCGCATCGTTCGTAAGACGCGATCGCTCGGCGATACATTCGAAACGCCCGAGCGAGATCCGCCGGCGGCTTCGGATCTGTCAAGAAGTCTCCGACGCGATGGCAGGCCACCGCCGACAGATACCATTCGTGGGCGTTCTCTGCCAACTTCGCCGCCTTGAGATAATGAGCGACCGCCCGTTCTTCATCACCGAGCTTCGCCGCTTCCACGGCCGCTTCAAAGGCTTGCTCGGCCCCGCGTGAATCTTCGTGATACGGATCCTCGCCCCTCGCGAACTCATCCGCGTCCGCTTTGAGTTCCTCGATGGGAGAGAAGTCAGCCTGCACATCGTCGAGGGCGTCTTGCGTCTCCACCGATGGCGGTCTCGATGGGGAAGCGAGATTTGGGTTCTGTTTGATTGCTGCGTTGCTCATCGAGAAGCCTCGCCAAAGCCGCAATTGTCTGAGCTCGGGACATGCGTGACTCAATTCAGTCTCGTCTTCGAGAAATCGTCGCTCGATAGGTCAGCTTCCAAGTTGATGTTTTTGTACGCGTACGATTCCAGCAACGTGGTTTGGTCCAGCCTTTCAGAATTCGACCCGGAGATCTTTTCAGGCCAACCGTAACAATGAACACGGACCGGCAATTTCGATTGGCGGTCAATGTAGATCAGCGCCTTTCGATATTCATGGCGATCATCCGGAGCCAGTTTTTGGCTCTCATATTCAATGGCGAGACAAAGAACTTCGCGGCCATCGAGCTGCTGGGAAAGCAACTTCGCAGTGACACCGGATTTTCTTTCGAGATCTTTCGCACGATGCTGGCGAATGGTCCTCGTGAGTTCCAACAGCCCCAGCTTGGTCACGGGATAACGCGAAGCCTTGAGCGCTAGATAGCCATTGGGGGCCAGGGACAGAACTCCTAAACGCGCCTCGAGTCCCTTGGTTTTACGGACGAGCATGTTGCCTCCGTTCTCTCCTTGAGCGTAGACGAGACGCTGGCCGGCCTCGGCCCCCTCTTCCCATTTCAAAGCGATTTTCGTCGGGTGGTGCAACATTCGGAGTTGGATCACTTCCACGTCACCCAAAGAGCGATCAATGCGCTCCTGTTTGACCAAAGTCGCCGAATAAGCCGGAGTGTTTTCCAGCCGTGCTTCGCTTTCTGCCATCAGGCGGTCACTTTCGAGGAGTGCCTCCTTGCCCAGAAGTTTCGGCGTTTCTTGATCAACACTCGGCGAGGGGGCATCCAGGAGCGCTGCGCCGCTCGCTGCTCCAAGAATCCGATCGTCGACGGATTCCTTCTCAAGATCCGCGATCTCTCTTTGCGATTCTGACTTAACTGGGTCGATCCCAGCGGTCGTTGGCTGAGTCTCGGAGTAGAGGAAGGCCAATGCACACGAAACGACAAATGCCCCCAGCGCATTGGCTCCGTGAAGATTCATTCGCAAGTGCGGAAGAGTTTTCATGATGTCCTCTCAGTGATGCGATCATGGTGATGTTTCTCGGCCCCTCTGCCTGGCTTATCTCAAGGCTGGCCGAATTCGAGATGCCGCACCCTCAATGCCGTTGACAACAAAACTTTTTCAGAATGATGTGCTGCGGCTTCATGCAACGACATATCCGACGACGAGGGCAGATGATGTGATCGCCGTAAAACTCGAAGCCACGCGATTGCCGGAACATCGTTTGAGTTGCTGGCCTGGCCGAGTTGGAAAGCCCAAGAAATTTCAAGTTTGTTGGTCGTTTCAGCACCACACCGGACAAGCTTTGACCAAGGCAAATTTAGGTCTCGCCACAAGCGGTGATCGACGGCATCAAACGGCCTCGTTGAAACACGCCACGATGACCGTGATATTGTCGCTTCCGCCACTCGCATTCGCTTCCGCCACAAGGCGTTCACAGGCTCGTTGCGGTTCCCGCTCCTCTTGAAGCAACCCGGCAATCCGAGCGTCCGAGACCATCCCGTTCAATCCGTCCGAGCACAAGAGCACCACGTCTCCCGGTTCGAGATCGAGTTTGTGCATCTCCACATGCACCCCCAACTCAGGGCCTCCGAGGACGTTGGTGATGACATTTCGATCGGGGTGACGGGAAGCTTCTGTCGGCGACAACATCCCCAAGCGAACCATCTCGGCCACCATCGTATGGTCCTGAGTCAATTGATGGAGCTTGCCCTTGGAGAAGAGATAGCAACGGCTATCGCCCGCATGGGCCACAAACAGTCTCCAATTGATGGCGAAGGCCATTGTCAGAGTCGTTCCCATACCGATGAGCTCGGGATGATGAGACGCCTCGTCGATAATTCGCGCGTCGGCTTGTTGAAGTGCTGTCTGGAACTCCTTCATCACTTTCTGCTCATCCGGTTCTTTCAAGCAGAAAAACCGCTTGACCGTGTTGAGCAGGAAGTCTTCAACGGTCACGACACTGAGGGCACTCGCCACTTCTCCGGCCTGATGCCCCCCCATGCCGTCGGCCACTAAGAAAAGATGGCCGCGGTAGCTGCTGTATTGTGTCTTCGACTGCGGCACGCTCGTGTGATGGACGGAAAGGTTTCTCGCCAACTCTGCGATGACGAAGTGGTCTTCATTGGAACGCCGAAGTCGGCCGACGTCCGTCAAACCGAAACTCCGAACGGCGGTGCAAAGTGGCGACTTCAGTCCAGCCAGTGATTGAGTAATGGGGAGTTCCAATTCTGTGTCAGTGTCAGAGTTCATGGCCTACCCATTTCTCGTGGAGTTGCTGAATCAGAGACCATCCTCGCTGATTATTGTGCGGCCAACAATGCGGTGCTCCCAAAGTTCACCGACAACAGCGAAGAGCGA
>JACMJO010000197.1 GCA_014380605.1 Fimbriimonadaceae bacterium
AGAGTTCGCGGATGTCCCTTTGATCTATCAACACTTGGCCCACTCGTGGGTCGTGGAACCTCAGAAGGAGTCGCACGACCGTAGACTTCCCGGCTCCAGTTGCGCCCACGATAGCGTGGGTTTCGCCGGCAGGGATCGCAATCTGGATTCCGCTCAAGATATCGGCTCCCTCGCCATAGCCGAAGGAGACGTTTCGCAGTTCGATATCGCCATTGATCGGCGTGACCAGAGCCTGGGCACCGTCACGCATTGTTGGCTTCACATCGAGAAGGCCAAAGATGCGCCTTGTGGATGCCATGGCGCGCTGGTACTGGTCAAGCGTTTCTCCAAGTGAAGTCAGGGGCCAGAGGAGGCGTTGTGTCATGAAGACCAGAACCGAGTAGATTCCGACCTCCATCCGCCCGTTCAGCACCAGCCACCCACCAACCAGCAGAGTACAGGTGAAGCCGGTGAGGATCGCCATGCGAATGAGGGGAACGAATGCGGACGAAAACTTGATGGCGTCTCGGTTCGCGCCTCGATAGTCGTTCGAGACTTTGGCAATCCGTTTGGCCTCACGATCTTCCGCCGTAAAGGCTTTGATGGTGGTGATCCCGCCAAGATTGGTGCTCAGAGTGGAGCTGAGCTCGGCAACCGCCTCACGGACCTTGGCATAGAGGGGTTGTAGGCGGTGCTGGTAGCGGATAGAGCCATAGACGATGATTGGAATAGGGAGAAAGGCTAGGGCGGTGACGAGAAGTGAACTGGCAGCAAAAACCGCACCCACGAGCACGATGTTCCAGAAGAGGACGATTAGCGAACTGGCTCCCGCGTCGAGGAACCTCTCAAGTTGATTGATGTCGTCGTTCAGGATGCTCAGCAAGCCTCCGCTAGTAGTGTCCTCAAACCAGGCAACCTCCAGGCCCTGAACGTGTCGATAGAGGTTGATGCGGATCTCGTGTTCGATAGTCTGTGATAGGTTGCGCCAGGCAAGTGCAGACAGGTAACCGAACAGCGACTCGAAAATCCAGGCGAAGGCGTTGAGAACGGCGAGAATGAGGAGTTGATGCCACCGATCAGCGATGCCGAACTGGGTCGACATGAACGAATCTTGCCCCCGAACAATCACATCGATGACGACGCCGATGAGGACCTCGGGGACCACGTCCATGACCTTGCCCAAAGTGCTGTATGTAGTTGCCGCAACTACCTGTTTGCGATGGGGTCGGGCATATTGCCACAGTCTGCTCAATCCAGACTGCTCAACGGAATCGGGGGAAGCCACATGTTATGGTGGCATACAGCGTCCGATTCGAGCTTCCAATGCTTGGCGTGATCGTCAGACAACCCAAAAAGGACCGGACGGCTTCCCGTCCGGTCCCTTGTCCTTGTTAGCCGCGCTTCAAGCAGAAGCCGACGAACGTTTCTCTATCCCAAGATCCGCCACCGCTCACAATCGTTCGATCGTGGGCGTACAGCCGAATCACGTATCCGCATGGGTCCATAGCGGCGGTGTCGAGAGTCCACGTTCCGTTCTCGCCGAGGTTCGGGAGAATCGGGTAGGTCTTGCCGCTCGGGCTTGGCAACGCGCCGTTGGCCATGGCCGCCGGTTGAACGGTGAGGCTGAAGGCTCCAGCGTGCTCATCCGCAACACCGTAGGTTCCGTGAATGACGTCGCCTACCAGGAAGGTGTCGCAAACGGCGGAAGGCTGAACCGGCCCGCCACCCCGCTGGAATCCGGTGACCGCCAGGGCAACCGTCGGCTGCTTCTCATCGAGCCAGACCTTGACGTTGGTTCGGGTTCCTCCGCCTGCGCAAGCAATGGTCTGAGCCGAATAGAAGATGTTCGTGACGGGATCTTTAGCATCCACCTTGATCTCATACATTCCCACCATTGGGTCGGCGGTGATCCACTGCGCGAGCACACGATTTTGGACGAGCCGCCATCCAGCTCCACCCACATTCATGTCTTCGCGATAGGTGAAGTACCCGCTGCCATCCACTTGTTGGAGGATGCTGTATTGAACTGGCAAAGCAATGCCAATCCGCTCGATGACGCTGATCCAGAAGTCGTTATCCACGGTTTGCCATGAACCTAGCGGACTCAGTTTTCGCACCTGCACGCGGTAGCGAAGCTTGCTTGCGTCAGCTGTCGAGATATCAGGCGAGGTCGGAATCATGCCGGTGATGGTCAAGGTTCCGCCAAACGGTTGGTTGTAGACCGCATTCGTCATGCCGGTCGACTGGTCGATGCTGCATATCGGAACGCCAGAGACCGATTCCAGCATAGGCCGGTAGTCCTCGGCTAGCGCGCCCGGATTCAATTGGATGACCGTTTCTTCGCGGTTACCCCATGTAGGAACCCAATTTGGATCGCTGGTCGACGGCGGTGTTTGCCAAGACATGATCGCTCGGACCTTCGCGGTGACCGGACCGGTCCAACAAGCCTTCCTTCGCTTGACAGAGCCAAGGGCTTCGAACACAGCAAATTGGAGGCCACCTGCGGGCATCGATCCGACGTCGTGAACTCGGACCGATGACGTTCCTTCATAAGTCCACCCGGCGCCATCGCCCCAATCCACCCAGAACGCCACATATTCTCGGCTTCCAGTGGAGCACATGTTGCCTGAATAGCCGGAAGATTTCTTGACCTTGATCACGCCAACGAGCGCATCGTTGTTCGGATCGTATCCGACACATGTCAGTTCCTCATAGTCGGTGTTCCCGTCCGTCTTGGCAATGGCCTCGATGAGCTTGCCGATGTCGATCTTAAGGTCCGCAATCGAAGCAATAACTCCGGCGTCTAGGGACATCATCGCAGGGTTCGTTGCCGGAACTGCGCTCATCGCCGAAAGAACCGGATACATGTAGCGGTGGCCCGGAACCTTTTCCTTGGTATAGGTCGCATGGAGTTCCGCCAGCGGGGTCTCTACGAGCGAACTGACTTCGAGAGGCTC
This sequence comes from Fimbriimonadaceae bacterium, assembly GCA_014380605.1. Lineage (GTDB taxonomy): Bacteria > Armatimonadota > Fimbriimonadia > Fimbriimonadales > Fimbriimonadaceae > 55-13. Next base: position 2,937 of record JACMJO010000197.1, read on the forward strand.
GTTGATGATCGCTAGTTTCTCTAACGACTTTGGAAGCTTGAGTTCGGCTTCGAGGACAAAGTCTTGCCAGGGCCAGAACCTTCGCGGATCGACCAGTACGTCCACGTTTACGACATTGCCCCAAACAGGGATGAAGTTGGGATTATTGGGGGTGGGCGACACATTCCAAGAAAGGATTGCTCGGACCTTTAGGATATTCTCCTTAATGCAGAACGTGCGCTTGGGGTTGATCCCCAAGCTGACCGCGTACTCCAGTGGCCGCGGTCCTGCAACGTTGTACGCATGAAACTTTGCCAATCCTTCGTCGTGCCAAGTTGCGCCGCCGTCCGCCGAGGTGTAGAACCGCACGTACTCGGGCGATCCACCGCTGCACAAACTCTCCGAGTATCCGGCGTTTTTGAGGACGTGAACCACGGCCTCAAGCTGACTGAGCTGGGGGTGGAAGCCCACGCACATTAGCTTTTCATAGGTAGTGTTTCCGCTAAACGCCTTGACGGCCTTCAGCTTACTGCCCTTAATGGTTCCGAAATAGTTGGGGTTCGCCAGTAGCAGCGAACTGAAGTGGGTGCGCTCGAATTCAATCTTCGCGGCACTCCCTAGGTTGTCTTTTGCGATCGCCATTGAAGTCTCTCCTTTGCTGGTCTGCGATTCTAAATCCGAATTCACGGAGGAAATCGTCGACTTGCCAGCCTGTTAAATTTACTGGCATGCATCATCATATCGAACAAGCATCTGTACTGACACTATCTTTCGATATGGTTTAGGAAATGCACTTCTTTGGGCGTGAAGGCTTCCCCGCTAGCCTGACGAATTGGGCTGCCCGTGCGGGACGAGCAGACTACAAGAGTGCAGGGGGTTCAAATGCCTCGGCATACTTCACGCCCGATCCGGTGTTCATCAGGAGCACAACCTCGTCGGGACGGATGAATCCGTTTGCTTGGAGCTGCTGGGCGGCAGCAAGCGTTGCCCCACCTTCGGGCGAACCGTAGATTCCTGCCCGACTCGCCATCTCTTTGGCGACGACCACCATCTCTGAATCCGTGACCGTCATTGCCGTTCCCTTAGACTCTCGGATGAGGTCGAGCATGATGAAATCTCCGATCGCTCGCGGGACACGCAAGCCGGACGCCACGGTGTGGGCATTAGGCACCAAATCCGCGAACCGCTCTCCGCGCTCGAATGGGCCAGCAAGCACAGCGCATCCTTCTGCTTGGACGGAGACCATCATCGGCCGTTCCGGGCCGATCCAACCCATCCGCTCCATCTCGTCGAAGGCCTTCCACATCCCAATTAGGCCCGTTCCACCGCCAGTTGGGTAAACGATGACGTCGGGAAGTCGCCAGTCCATCTGCTCGGCGACCTCGTAACCCATCGTTTTCTTGCCTTCGATGCGGTAAGGCTCCTTCAGGGTGCTTAGATCGAACCAACCTTCGGCTTCTTTGCGACGACCGATCTCCGCTGCGCAGTCGTTGATGAGGCCGTCCCACAGCGTCACCTGCGCTCCGTGCATTTGGCACTCCAAAATGCAAGCTTTGGGCGTATCCTTCGGCATGAAGATGTAGGCTTCCAACCCGGCTCGGGCCGCATAAGCCGCAAGGGCTCCACCCGCATTACCCGCGCTTGGAACCGCCAACTTGCCCAGGCCAAACTTCTTCGCCATAGAAACCGCGAGCGCCATCCCCCTCGCTTTGAAGCTAGCCGTGGGATTCACTCCCTCGTCCTTCACATACCACTTCTCACCAAACTGAGGGGTATGGAGTAGCGGAGTGAGTCCTTCGCCTAGAGACGCCGGTTCACAATCCGGCAAGACTTCTCGGTATCGCCAGAGAGTGGGCTCCCGGTCAGCCAACGCCTCTCTTGAAAGGGTGGTTGGGCGGGGCGGCCACATTCGCAGAGCCCCTGCGCTTGGTTTGCCGGATACTCCTTGCCGCATAGGAAGCAACTGAGGTGGGTCAGCATCTTTAGCCGTATAGTGGTCCGTAGTTTGAGCAAGCGCGGAAGTCGGCCCCGATCGGCTCCAATCCTGCGCCGAACCGATGCCAGACCGCTGGCCGGTAAACCTGGTCGAACGGGACGTTGTGCATGTCGACCGGGATGCGAAGCATTGAGGACAAGGTGATAAGGTCTGCGCCAATGTGCCCGTGGGAGATCGCGCCATGATTCGCGCCCCAGTGCGACATCACCGAGTACGCATCCTTGAAAGCGCCATCGTTGCCATCGCAACGAGGCTCAAACCAAGTCGTGGGCCAAGTTGGGCTTGTCCGCTCGTCCAGCGCCTTATGAACCTCCGAATCCAGGTTCAAGGCAAAGCCCTCCGCAATTTGCAGAGCCGGGCCAAGTCCCCGAACCAAGTTGATGCGATACATCGTGATGGGCATGCGACCTTTAGTAGTGAAGTCCGTGGACCATCCGCCGCCGGGGAAGTAGCCAAGATCGCTCGCACACCACAAGGTGTCGTCCAAGCATGCTCCCGCATCCTCCGCCTTGATATCCCACCAAGGCTTGATCGTCGGCCGACCCTGGTCATTCTTCATCGCGCCAGTAAAATCGAGCGGCGAGGGACCCGAGTTGATGAGATGCAGGACCGGATTCTCGGCTTTGCCAGTAACCCGCTGAATCGACTTCGCGCTCCAGTAGGTTCGAACATCGCTGAACATCTGAGCCGTGCCCGTCAAGAGGTGGCCCAAGAGCATCGAGGCCCCGTTGAGGGAGTCGTTCTCAGTCGCAACCATGTAGGGCTGGCGAATGCCGTTCCAATCGAAGGAAGTGCAGAGGATGGCCTCCATGAAGTCCCCGTTCGGGAAGTGGTCGGTCCACTGGCGTTGCCCTTGGAATCCGCCGGCGATTGCGTCGTGACCCTCGGACTGCTCGGTGAAGCCCATCTCGGCCAACTTGGGGTTGCCGATCATAAGGTCTCGGGCAATAATGGCCATCTTGACGCTAGTCTCCCAGTCTTGGTCCTTTTGCTCACGCGACCGAGGCGTAGGATTCCAATCCTTGCCCTCAGTGCAGTTTAACTTCGCCCAGGCAAGGGCTCTTGCAAACTCTTCTTGGTCAAAGATGCCCTTCTGCATCCTCCCTATGAACTCAACCATATCGATGGTCTCAACTCGCATTCCCAGGTAGGTTTCGAAGAACTGATGGTCGACGATCGAACCCGCAATCCCCATCGACACGCCGCCCATTGCCATATAGCTCTTGCCCTTCATGCTGGCAACGGCGAGGCCAGATTTGGTAAAACGCAGAATCTTCTCGGCAACATCTGCAGGGATGGAAGCGTCACCAAGGTCCTGCACGTCTCGCCCATAGATTCCAAAGCAGGGCAATCCTTTTTGTGCGTGCCCCGAAAGAGTGGCGGCTAAATAGACTGCACCGGGCCGATCGGTGCCATTGAATCCCCAGATAGCCTTTGGCCTGAGAGGATTCATGTCCATGGTTTCGCTCCCGTAACACCAGCATGGAGTCACGGTGACCGAGACGCCAACGCCCTCGTGAGCAAACTTCTCTTCACACTTAGCCGCCTCGCTCGCGCCGCCGATGCAGGTGTCGGCAATCACGACTTCGATGGGTAGTCCGCAGGAGTGCCTAAGGTTCTTCTGGATGAGGTCCCTAGCAGCTTCCGCCAGAGCCATGGTGAAACCCTCCAATGATTCCCTGACGCCACCGTAACGACCATCGATGGTCGGACGGATGCCAAGCTTGGGCAAGGAACCACGCAAGCGATTAACTGGGGCGTTGAGCTTCAGCGATGAGAGGTCTGCCATGGAAGCCCGGTTTTACCTTGGGAGTGGGCGAACTTGTTCGCGCTTTGTTTCGCGATGTTTTCTCCATCCATCTTGGTAAAACTCAGCCATGAACTCCGCAACCGTCGCCGAAACCCTCCGCCAAGTCATCGAAGGCATGGACTTCGCTCCCGCCAAGCGACTTGTCAACATCAAAGCCGACCTGGCCTGTGAGAAGCGCGAAGGATTCCCGTACTCCATCGCCACCAACATCTGGCATTGCGACTACTGGAACCGCCTTTGGCTCACTAGACTGAAAGGCGAGAAGCGGCCTGCAAAGAACATTTGGGCAGAGGATTGGCAAGAGCCTGGGGAGCAGGATTGGAAAGAGGTTAAGGAAAGATTCCTGGCAAACCTCGATGCGGCGTTCGCTATCGCTAGCGCTAAACCATTCGAGCATGCTATGAAGTCAGACGACGATGCGATCAAGGTCTTGAATCAAATCGCCGTCCATACCGCCTATCATGTCGGCCAAGTTGCTTTGCTGAAGCGGGCGCTGAAGGCGAAATCTGCCTGATGGCATGAAAAGTCCGATATGCTAATAGATGATGAGAAAATCTCTCACGGTATATGTTGCCGCAGGAGCTCTTGCCTGTCTCGCAATCGCTTGTGCCTCTCAAGGCAGTCAGCGATCGAGCGTTGTTGGTGCGAAGGAAGGCGATAAGTCTTTTCCAATCAACACGCTCAGCAGCGATGGCAAGACCCATACGGTAAAGAGCCTAACCGAGAAGGGACCCGTGTACCTTCTCTTCGTCAAAGAGCAATGCTCAGCGAATCCTTATGCGACTCCCTTCTTTGTGAAGATTCACGATGCCTATGGCAAAAACGTGAACTTTGTTGGCGTCATCAACGCTGGAAAACAAGGGCACGCGAGTTGGAAATCGCAGTTCAAAGGTCAATGGACTACCTTGTTGGACCCTGAAAAGAAGATCATTTCTGGTTTCAAGGTCGCGCGATCTACGCCGGTCATCAAGATCGGCCGAGATGGCAAGGTGGAAAAGATATTCCATGGTTGGGGCCAAAAGGCTCTCAAGCAACTATCTGTCGACATGGCCAAAGAAGCGAAAATAGCTGAGAAGCCCATCGACCTATCAGGCGCTCCTGCCCGGACGCAATATGGTTGAGCCTTCTGAATCCTTTGCCCGTGCGGTAAAGATTGAAACCTAAAAGCCCAGAATCGTGAGACCTGGGCTTTTTTACTTGTCGCCGTGCTCTAACCAGTCAAGTTCGGACTGTTCCAAGTCAATGTCCACTGCCTTCAGAGTATCCCTCGCTTGATCGGCGGTTCGAAGTCCAGCCAATGCGAATACGGGATAAGGCTGATTCAGAACCCAAGCCATGGTGACCTGTGGAGTGCTGACCCCTAGCTTCGCCGCCAGTTGATCTGCGCGATCTCGCCTTGCCCGACTCACTTCGTTGTCATAGGCCCGAACGACATCGGGATCTTCGGTCCGGGCGAAGTAGCCGCGGGCCATAGACGACCAAGAGAACAGCGGAAACTGGGTTTCTTCGTGCCACCGGCGCCCTTCATGGCCAATCGTTAAGCAGCCTCCCCAGAGGGGTTCACTGTTCTCAGCCAGAGTTAGGTTAGGGTTGTTGAGCGACATGCCCTGTTTACCCTTCTTCTCGGCGTACTCGTTGGCGGCAGCAATGCGTTGATGGTTCCAGTTGGAACCGCCAAAGGCTCCGATCAGACCCTGCGACTTGTAATCGTTGAGCCAATCCACGAT
>JACMJO010000198.1 GCA_014380605.1 Fimbriimonadaceae bacterium
ACGACCTCCAGGAAGTTGCCCTTCTCAGTCATGGCGTTCGCAGCAATTGCATCGATATGGCCATTGAATGCTGCGATCCCCCCAAATGCCGAGATTGGATCGCTTTGCCGCGCCATTCGATAGCTCTCACCGAAGTCAGGCCCGTACGCCGCGCCGCATGGATTGCCGTGCTTGATGATCGCGCAAGAACCTGCTGGCAGATCGGCAACGAGCTCCCAAGCGCCGTCAGCGTCATTGAGATTGTTATAGCTAAGCTCTTTCCCCCAAAGCTGAACCGCCTGAGCCACACCCGCTTTGGCTAGCGGATCTTGATAGAGGGCCCCAGTTTGATGTGGATTCTCGCCATACCGAAAGCCTATCGTTCTTCTGTAACCAACGGTTAAAGTTTCCGACAACTCATCCTCACCCGACGCATTAGTCAGATACCTTGAGATCATGGAATCATAAAATGCGGTGTGCCGAAACGCCTTTGCAGCCAATTTCTGTTTCAGGCCCTCCTTGCCAGAGTCGAGAGCCTCCAGCACGGACAAGTAGTCCTGCGGATCGACAACCACATAAAGATTTGCGTGGTTCTTTGCGGATGCTCGAATCATGGCCGGTCCGCCGATATCGATCGATTCGATCGCATTTTCGAAGCTATGAGGACCTGACACCGTCTCTTCGAAAGCGTACAAGTTGACGCAAACGACATCGATTCCGATGATGCCCGTTCCTTCCATTGCCGCCCGGTGGGATTCCAATCGACGATCGGCGAGCAACCCGCCATGAATCAAGGGGTGTAGGGTCTTAACCCGGCCATCCAGCATCTCAGGAAAGCCGGTGACTTCTGCGACGTCTTTAACGATCAAGCCAGCTTCCCGAAGCGCCTTAGCCGTTCCGCCGGTGCTGACAAGGTCGCACCCTCTAGCAACGAGTCCCTTTGCAAAGTCAACGAGTCCCGTTTTGTCGGTTACGGATAACAGCGCGCGCACTAGGCGCCGCCTCCCGTCGTCGTACCGGGAGGAATTCCTGCCGGGCCCGTGCCTGGATCTCCAGGGCCAATGGGGGGATCAGATGGTTCGGCTACCTCGATCTTTAGGCTTCTGGAAACAGACTTCCCGTTCTGATCGATTGCCTTGATCGTGAACGTTGTCGTCTTGTCAATCATAAACTCTTGAGAACCGGGTGCGTTTGGAGACTCTGGCACCACCGTCTCTGGTCCCCCGACTATCTCAACTCTAGCTGCGTTGGACACCTGCCAGCTGATCGTCACATATCCACCGCCAATTTCAAGTTTTTTCGGCTTGGTGTCAAAAGCTAAGACAACGACTTTGGTTTTGTCGACCGCGTTGATGACCACACGAGCGGTCGTGACTTGGCCGTCTTTCCCAGTGGCAACAATCTCGTACTCGTTTGGACCCACTTTGGTGGGCGTGACTTCAATCGATTTGAGGTTCAGGACCAGCTTCTGTGGGCCTGGCTGCAAGTAGGCTTCAACAGCGTTCTCTATCGAGTATTCGAGCTCAACCGATTCACTTAGGTTGATGGTTCGGCGCTTAGTCTTAAGAGTCACAACTGGTTTGGGCGACGGGACCGGTTCTTCAACCGTCAAAGATTCACTGTCGGGCTCACTCAGGCGTTGATCGCGTGAGGCGCGAGCCGTAAAGACCACGGTTCCCGCGTTTTCGGCGATGAATTCGGTTTCTCCGTTTACTGGGGCCTCGGCAACGAGAGGAGCTCCGTCGGCCATTATCTGGACAGAAGTTGCATGCTCTGCCCTCCAGCTAACGCGAACGGTTTCGCCTTTTAAGACGCTTTGCTTATTAAGGTTCAAAGACACCTGGGGAGGCTTTGGCAAAAGCGCGAACCACCCCAAACCGATCACTAAAAGAAAGATGGCGAGCAACAATCCCGCCGGAGTCATGAACGGCCTCTGCTCCAATTGCGCCTGCGCCGAGGTTAGGACGTTAGGCGTCTCCACGCTCCGACCAGTGACTGAGAAACCGTGCAATCGCGAACTGCTTAGAAAGCTGGTAGCCGAGGGAATGGCTTCCAATTCGACGGTCTTTTGCTGACCAGGTGCAACGTGGATTTGTTCGCTTTCGAATTCGTAAGTGCATGCCTCTTCCGGATCGCTGCCGAACAGTTGGAGACTGTGTTCAGTGTTCCCAAGGTTCAACACCGTCACCGCAAACACGTTTTGCTTGCGCATCGGAGAGTACATGCCCTTCTTTGGGCTGATCTCCATCGTCAGATAGTGGAACGGCTTAACCTGCACCACCCCCTGACCAGTACGGGCTTCACCGCTATTGAGCGATCGAACCCTTACCACGAATGGATAATTGCCTGCTTGGCTTTCGCTGATCCTTGGTACCTTTATGAACGCCTTCTCAACGTGGATCTCGCCCGCCTCGACAACGAAAACCGGTTCGGGAATCGCTGTCCATTCAGGATCGATGCCTTCGATCTGCAACTCGAACCTGTCGGACTCCGCGCCTTTGTTATTGACTTCGGTGGAAACCGGCACGGTTGCGCCGGCTTCGACCGAAACGAGGTCGGAGGTGAGTCGGACGCTGAAGCTCATTAACTGAATTTTAGCAGATGGCCGAGGTGGTCCCTAGGTGCCCCAGACTCGATATGCCAAGGAGAACAGCGAGCCTTTTATCGCCTTGGTGGCCTTCTCGGTGAGGTCTTGCACCGAAACCTTTTGGGCTTGAGCATCCTCTGCCGCAATCTGAAGAATCGTTTGGTGCTTGAAAAGGACGACCCCTTCTCCGGATGTAACTTCGATCATTTGCGGAACCTGGTCGAAGAAACTATCCAGTTTCTTGGCGGCAGAATCGGCGCGCTTGATCGCGTCGGATCCAGCAAACGTATAGAGCCTTTTGCCGTTAAACCAAGCTTCCACCATTCCGTCCTCGCCAGGCTTAACGATGGTGCGAAATGAACTCGCAACCGCGCTTCGCCGCACCGGGAGGTGGTATTTCGCCATGTAACCGAGGAGGTTTTGTACGCGTTCCTTGCTTGGCGGGTGAGTGCGATAGATGCCCCAATCGATGCTGCTGCTTGCCCTTTCGTCTCGCGCAAGGCGTTCCATGAACGTGACGCTGCCAGTTGAGTCATACCGACTCTTCATCATGAATTGGAGTCCGCCGAAGTCCGACGATCGCTCGGCGTCCTGGCTCCATCCGCTGGCGATCGCTTGGGCCCCTAACTGTGTGGCCCTTAAGATGTTGGTTGCATCTGGCGACTTAGACCAAATCGCGGCTAGTGCGGCTAAGAGCGTGCCAATGCTTAGCTTTTCGGACTGGCGCTGCAGTGTCCAAACATGTCGAAATGCGGCGTGTGAGATTTCGTGGCCAAGGACACCGGCAAGCTCATCGTCGGATTCCGTGTACTTGACAAGCCCCTCATAAACGTAAATGATGCCCCCCGGAAGGGAGAAAGCATTGACGTCCTTTCCTTGGACCAGTTTGAACTCATAGTTGAACTTAGCCGGGCGCTTATCGCCCCACGTAACCTCAGGTTGGAATGAGTTGGCAATCGCTGCCATCTCAGAGCCAATTTGCTGAACGCGCTGGATGGCAGCTTCGTCAACGCTTGCCTTTAGTTCTTTGTCGACCTGCTTGGAATACTCTTTGCCTAACTCGACGTCGCGATCCAGGTCCTTCTGCCTCTTTTCATCGATCTTGACGTCGTCAGATTTCTGCCAAGCCTCGTCCACCAAACGCTCGACATAGGTGGTCGGCAAGCCATGATAGCAACCCTCATGGCTATGAGGAGCCTGGATGGCAATAGCGAGAAGGGTTGCGTTTAGCATTCGATGTTGTAGTGACGATTTGAAACGGCGTCGGTTTTCTTACATTATGAACTTGGTCTGAAGACCACGAGCGACCTCAATCGAAAAGCACCATGGCTTTAAGGATTTCCCCACGCTTCATTTTCCCATACGCCGCCGGAAGCTCTTCGATTCCGATGAAGTGGCTTACGACTTGCTCAGCTCGAATTCTCCCCGCTGAAATCGCTTCCTTCGCCGCCCGCGTATCATTCGGTCCGCATGAGTATGAGTTCAGTATCTGGATGTCTTTGAAATAGGCTTCTTGGGGAACTTCGAGCACCTCACCGGGAGTGAGCGGCGCAAACATAATCAGACTGGCTCCAGGGTTTGCAATCTTCAATGCAAAATCGAACGCTGCCTGAGAACCAGGACAAATGAAAATCCTGTCGAATCGCTCTGTTTC
>JACMJO010000199.1 GCA_014380605.1 Fimbriimonadaceae bacterium
AACTCGTTCAGACTCCCACCAGATCCGTAACTTCTTAGCGGCGTCTTCTTTAGTCAGTCCGCCGACCCCCACGATACCGATATGGGTATTCGGGCGAATCGTGGGGACGAAACGAGACGCGGTTACGGTTAGGCCTAAGCCCGTGGCTCCTAAGACGATCAAAACGCCAAACAAAAACTTCTTCATCCTTGATACTTTCGACGCTTCCTGGTCGAACTTCGCTCTTTAACCCCAAATTATGACATTAAGACGCGCTGTTCTTTACATTTTCTGCTTGAATTGTATCTAATAGGCATCTATATGCCCAGCGGTAGAATAGGTCCATGCCTAAACTCGTTTGGCTTAACGGCGAAGTGATGCCTTTGGAAACCGCTACCGTGCCGGTAGCCGACCACGCCCACTTGTATGGCGATGGCCTTTTCGAAGGGATTCGGATTTACGGTTCCAAGGTTTTCAAACTTGACCAACACCTTCGCCGTTTGTATCACGGCATCGCGTACCTCGGATACGAGATGCACATGGGCTTCGATGAGCTCCGATCCGTCATCCTGAGCGTCTGCAGCCAAGCTGGCATCGAAGAAGGCTATATCCGCTTGAACGTGACTCGCGGAACGGGTCTAGGCTTAGACCCAAAAAACATCAGCCGAACTCCGAACGTGATGGTGATGATCAATACGTTGTCGCTCTATTCGCCTGAAGCCTATGAAACAGGCCTTCACGTTATCACAAGTTCATTCAGAGTCATTCCTCCCGACAGTCTGGATCCAAGAGTCAAGTGTATTGGCCGGTACGCCAACAACATCCTTGCCAAGCAAGAAGGCAACACCAAGGGCGCTGGAGAGGCGCTCATGCTCAATCATCAGGGCTATGTAGCAGAGTGTACGGGAGATAACCTGTTCCTTGTACAGGATGGAGTGGTCCGCACGCCTCATCCAGCATCGGGAATCCTGCAGGGCATTACGAGGGACACCGCGATGCAGTTGGCTCGTGATGCGGGCCACAAGGTGGAAGAGACCTTCCTGACCCCGATGGACGTGTACATGGCCGATGAAGCATTCCTTACCGGAACCGCCGCCGAAGTCATCCCCATGGTTTCCCTGGATGGTCGTAAGATCGGATGTGGAACGCCAGGCGAAGTCACCATCGAAGTCATGCGCCGATTCCGTCTGGAAACGCAGAACGGCGTTCCGTTTTGAACGAAGCTTGTTGCCAATGTGGAAAATCGGCACGATTCATGACTCGAAAGCACAGCGTAGAGGAGGCAATCTGCCGAGAGTGCCTGTCCCTAACCTTGCCAAAACTGCCCCTATCCGAACTCACGACGAACCTCCTGGCGAACAAACCGAGTCCAAACAGGTGTCCATACTGTGGCACGACAAATGCAATTGCCATTGAATCTGGACTTGTTGGATGTTCGCTGTGTTATGAAGCCCTGGACAACGCGGTTTGGCGACATTTCGGTATAACACGCGGTAGCTATTCGAAGTCGCCGGTCGGTTAAATAGATGTTGAAGATGATGCACGCTTGGTGGAAGGTTGGGTTGGTCGCGGTCTTTGCGATCACAGTTACGGCTTGTGGTGGCGGCGGGGGCGGAGGCAGCAGTGTCAATAAACCACGCATCCGGTACGTCAACGCTTCTCCAGACGTCGACCCCGTGACGTTCACCCTTGATGGCGACGTTAAGGCATCGGGTATCGCTTATCTTGGATTGTCGCCTGTATTTATCCAGGAAGATCAAGACACCTACGATGTCGCCGTCCACGAGGATGGAAGTAACCCCGACCTAGACGCCGTCGCGATTGGTATCCAAAACGACAAGGAATACCTCGTCAACTGTTTGGGCCTTGAGAGCTTTGGCGTGGAGCAAAACAAGCGGCTCCGAATCGCAACCATTGAAATCAATCTCACCGCGCCGAATGGCAATCGAAGCCGAATCTATGTGTTGCACGCCTTCAATCGAGCGGCCGGCTTCGACACCCCCAACATCGATCTACGAAACCCGGGCGACAACCCACAATACAAGGTCGAAGATATTGCTTTTGGAGCCGCCAAGTCTCTCGAAATTGACGCTTCCGCACAAACCTTTGTGGCCCGACGAAACGCGTCGGAAAGCGTTTACGCCACCGAGACCGCAACCTTCGATGGCGGCGGAATCTACCTGGCCATCGTGGGTGGAGTTGAGAACGCCGTTGGAATCCAAGTGCCGCAGATCGAATTCATTAAGCTGAACTAGGAATTAGGGAATCAGGGCGGTTCCCACCAACTCCCTTTTTCAGTTTTCCCCATTCTCCGTTTTCATTCCCTTCCTTACCTTCCTCTCTCTCATTCCCTGATTCCCTCCGTCCCTCTTTCCCTTGCCTCTCAAAGCCAAGCAAAATCCCAGTACTCAGTGTTAAACTAGCAACCCGCGCATCTTTTGGGAGATAGCGCTCGTCTTCTCTATGCCTAATGACGCACTGCGAGACTCACTGGCCGAGAAGCGCTGGCTTACCGCCCTTTCCAAGGGCGATCCGTCAGCGCTGGGAGGCCTCTATGAGATGTATGGTGAGCGGATCTTCCGCTATACCTTCCGCATGCTCGGTAACCGCACGGATGCGGAAGACGCCACAGCAGAGACGTTCCTGCGTGTTCTCCGTCGCTCGACGGAGTTGCGTGCCGACGGCGCATTTAGGACCTGGTTATTCCGGATTGCCCGGAACCTATGCATCGACAAAATGCGGCAGCACAAACTCATGGAGCTGCCCTCAGACGCGCATTACTCAGGTTCAGAGGAGCGTGCAACGTTGCGGGTAACCGTACAGCAAGCCCTTTCGGATCTGCCGATAGAATACAGAGAGCCGTTAGTCCTTTGCGATTTAGAGGACATGGCGGCCCGAGAAGCGGCGGAGATTTTGAAAATTAGCGTTCCTGCGCTAAAGTCAAGGCTATACAGAGGACGTAGAGCCCTCCGCGACAAGCTGGGTGGAACCCTAGAGAGGACGTCGTGAACAACGAACTATATAGCAAACTCGTCGATTTGTACGCGGGACATGAGTTGCCCGCCGAACTAGAAGATCAAATGGAATTGGCCGCAGTGGCCGATGGTGGATTGAACCACGAAATAACCACGCTCCGTCGAGTCGTCGACACTCTGCAATCGCTTGAGGAGCCAGACTTTACCGAAGAGTCTTACCATCGAATCCTGATGAAGCTCTATGCTCGGGGCGCAGATATCCAGCCTCAGGCTCCCGTTTCAACGCACTTTCAATACAATCTGCCCCTTCAGGGGTAAGAGTTGGCGGTCGGCAGTTGGCTGTAAAATCCAGCTTACTGCCAACCGCAAACCGCTAACTAGATAAAGAATTAACATGAAGCTCGACTGCCCGCGAAAAGAGTTTAACGATGCCGTCTCAATGGCGGCCGCCGCCGCAAGTGTCCGTACTTCGGTGAACATTCTCCAGTATCTGAAGATTGACGCGACCGACTCGAGATTGCGAATCCTCGGTTGCGATGGAGAAATGTGGGTCGAGCGCAACGTTGCCTGCATGGTCTCTGAGCCCGGTGCAACCTGCCTCCAGGCAACTCTGTTATCCCAATTGGTCAGTTCCCTTCCCGATGGCGACCTCCAACTTCACACGCTAGATGGGCACGGAGCCTTGCTTAAGGAAGGCGCATCCGAGTATCGACTCCAAACGCTTGACGCCTCCGATTTCCCCGAGCCGCCAAATTATGGCGGTGAAGGCGAGTTGACCCTGCCCATGGGCACCCTGCGCGCGGCTGTCGACTCCGTCATCTATGCGGTTTCAACCGACACCCACCGGCAAATTTTGACCGGGGTGCTGTTCAGCTACGACGGAACCACACTGACCTTGGTTGCTACCGACACCCACCGACTTGCGGTCAAGAAACTCGACCAGCCTGGGATCGGCAATGGAATCACCGCCGTCATTCCCGAGAAGGCTCTGAAGTCCATTAAATCCCTCCCGGTTTCCGATGAGGACACCGTCACGATCAAGTTCGGCGGCGGGCGTCTGGGCGTAGAAGCGGGCGGAGCGAAGGTTGTTTCTCAACTCTTGGCAGGGGCTTATCCCAATTGGGAGCGAGTCGTCCCCAGCGAGTCCACGCGAACCTGGAGCGTCGAGGTCGATCAGCTTGCCGAAAAGGTTAAGCGAACCATGATCTTGGCCCGGGATAACGCAAACCGAGTTCGTTTCCGCGGAGCTGAGGATCAAATCATGATCGCAGCTCGATCAGAAGAGAAGGGCGAAGCCAAGGAAGAGGTCGCGATGATCGCCGACAATGGCGACGTCGAGATCGCATTCAACGGTAAGTACGTCCAGGATGCCTTAGCTCAGATGAAGGGACCTGGCGTGAAGATCGAAATGACCGAAAGCTCAAGACCCGCAATCTTCCGACCTGCCGACTCTGACAACGAATACTTTTGCGTCATCATGCCCATGGCGTTGGCATAAGGGTTTATGTCTTGGAATACTCCGAACTTCTTTCCATCGCCCGGAAATGGGAAGGGAGAGAGATTGAAACAGTTCGGGGTACCAAATTTCGGGTTGGTGTCTATTGTGAATGCCCGTTCTTTATTCCATCCTCAACCGGCCATGGCCGTAGCGATGGCCGACTAGCGGCAGAGCGGTTCCTCGCACGATACAACGAAACCGGAAGCCTTAGACCAAAAGATTATCAGGACGTAACCCGGAATTCCTCGTACTTCGTTGCCCTACTAGCCAGCGAAACCACTACCAATCGAGGAATCTAAAACCGAGTAATCGAGGAAGCCCTCACTCCCCCGTCGCGCAGTGCTTGCAGCCGCATTGGTGCTGCATCCGTAGATTGAGCACGTGGAAGAGCACAAAGCTTAAGCCGCCGCATACGGAGAATACGGTGCTGAGGATGTCGGCCAAATGAAGACCGCTCTGGTTTGCCGCGTGCTCGTGAGGCAATACGAAGTGACCCATCACCACACTGACCAGCCCAAACACAAAAACCATGGCGGGCTTGTAGGAGTGGTGTTTCTTGACTCCATGCCAAATCGCCACAGTTGCAATCGCGACCGCGACAGCAAGGAAGATTAGGTCGGCAGTAACACTGCCCATAAAGCCGAGTCCGGCGTAAGAGAGCAGGCCCAACGCCACACCGGTAAGCAAGCAGTGAACCGCGCATACCGCACTGGCAATCGCCCCGATCCGGTCCAAGCCTCCATTACGCATTGACGACATTATACCCTAGGGGGGTGTGCCATTTGGCGCTACCAGGCCCTTCGGTATTGATTGGGCGCATCGATCACTGCGCCAAGTTCCTGCGCCGCCCTTCGCGGCCAATACGGGTCCCTTAGCAACTCTCTGGCGAGAAACACCATGTCCGCTTGGCCATCTTGAATGATTCCCTCAGCTTGCCCGGTATCTGTAATGAGTCCAACTGCGGCGGTAAGGACTCCTGATGCCTTCCGAATCCCCTCCGCGAACTGAACTTGATAGCCCGGACCAACCGGAATCTGAGCGCTTGCCGAATTGCCACCCGACGAACAGTCCACCAGGTCGACTCCCAACTCCTTCAGATCGCAAGCCAACTGGATTGACTGCTCCAAATCCCAGCCTCTCTCCACCCAATCCGTTGCGGAGAAGCGAATAAACAAGGGCAAGCTTTCTGGCCAGACTTCCCGAATCGCCGACGCCACATCCCTCACAATCCGAGTTCGATTCTTGAAGTTTCCGCCATAGGCATCAGTACGATGATTGGCCAATGGCGAGACGAACGAGTTAAGTAGATATCCGTGGGCCCCGTGAATCTCGACAACTTGGAAGCCGGCATCGAGAGCTCGTTTCGCTGAAGACCGAAAGGCGTTAACGATTTCTGCAATATCCGCGATGGACATCTCCCGAGGGGTGAGATAGCTATCAGTGAAGGGAATGGCGCTTGGACCCACCAAATCCCATCCCAGACCGCATAGAGGCTTCCCGCCCTGCCAAGGTACATCCGTTCCCGCCTTCCGACCCGCATGGGCCAACTGGATGGCGGGAATCGCACCCTGATCGGCAATGAATCGAGCAACTGGCGCCCAAGCCGACGCCTGATCGTCGTTCCATATGCCCGCGTCGGACGGAGAGATTCTCCCGTTCGGCGTCACGGACGAAGCTTCCGCCATCACGAGCGCAGCGCCTCCCACCGCCCGGCTCCCTAAGTGGACAAGGTGCCACTCATTGGGTAGCCCGTCTTCAGCGGAGTACATACACATGGGCGACACGCCAATGCGGTTACGGAATGTCAAATCTCGAATTTTCAGGGGTGAAAACAGTTCGCTCATGGTTTCTTGTTCGAATTTCATCGAACTTACCCTGAATCAACCGAGATTGTTCCATAATAATCGAACAATGGACGAAGTTGCCCAGCCGACCCTGCACGAGATCCGATTAGAGGAGGTCTTGAGCGCGCTCGGCGATTCAACTCGTATTCAGATTGTGCGGAGGCTGTTGGTCGAAGGGGAGAAATCCTGCAAATGCATGTGCGGCGACTCTCCGAAGTCCACTTTAAGCCACCACTTCAGTGTTTTGAGGAAATCGGGAGTGATCCACACCCGCATTATCGGAACCCAACGCATCATTAGCGTCAGAGAAGAAGAGCTTGAGTGGAAATTCCCTGGCCTGCTGGACTTGATTCGGACTGAAGGGGAAATGGCGCGCTCGATAGGACTCGAACCTACGACCCTCAGCTCCGCAAGCTGATGCTCTATCCACTGAGCTACGAGCGCGTGCGAACGTAGATTATACCCCTTCCGTAGGTGAGTATCTTAGTCTCGATCCCAAGCGAAAACCTGCCCGTCGGAGCATCCGGCGACCACTTGTCGGCCATCTGGCGTGAAGCCAACTGACAGCACCGTCCTGTCTCCGGCATCGAAATCTTGGACGCCGCGACACTCCATGTTAATCAACCGGACACGCGTTTTTTCGCCCGATGCCAACACTCGATCCGTCGGGTTAAACGCCAGGCTCGGCAGTCCTCGGCCCGCTGGCAACTCGCAGACCTTGTGGAATTCGTCGATATCGTAGATCGAGAGAGTGTGGAGCTCCCTGGTCGCCACGAGCGGATCAGACGGCGACACCGCCATTGCGAAGACTTTGTGGCTCAACGCCCACCGATGCAGACGCTCGCCCGAAGATCCATCCCAAACGCACAGGTTGAATCCGTCTGCCCCTACCATCACCTTGCCGGTCGGAGAAAAGCCCAGCCTTCGGGGAGCATAGTTCTCACCCCGACGAAAGACTTCCCTACCATCCGCCTCGAATAGGGCGATCGAACCGTAGTCGAATGAAGCCGCCAACTGGCCATTTGGGGAGACTGCCAAGGCCTGGGGAGAGACGATGAGGAATCCGAAGTGTCTTGGCGGACGGTACTGCCAAAGCATCTCGCCGGTTTCCACAACATAGGCGTTGACTGTGTCCGAAGCCGCGACGAACAGGAATTTCTCGTCTACCGAAAACTCCATTCCCC